>DYQV01000442.1 GCA_020719105.1 Rikenella microfusus | reverse complement strand
ATTTCATAAGTAACTATTTTTAGTTTGCGATACTTTTACTCATTAATTCCCTAAACTGTTTTATCGAAACAGCAAGGGCACAAAATCCGATAGGTAAACCCGCCAGTTGGTCCAGGTATGTCCCCCTTCGCTTTCCAGGTATGTATATTTCATTCCTATTTTATCAAGCCGGGCACGATAGGCTTTACCATCATTATAAAGAAAGTCCGTTTTTCCCATTCCAATCCAATAGAGTTTGTACCCATTTTTCATTTGAGTTTCCAAAGTGGCATCTAAATTTTCATATATCTTAGAAGTTACACTGGTATCGGGCAAAATGGCTGCCGAAAACAGACCCACATAATCGAAGCTTTTGGTATAATATCGCGATATGTGAAGTGAATGGAAGCCACCCATGGATAAACCGGCAATGGCACGGCCGCTTTTTTCAGCCTTTACCCGGTAGTTGCTTTCCACAAATTGAATCACATCCCTAAACGATTCCTCAAATTTCCCATCCATGGTATTGGGAAGCTCAAATGTAGGTTTGTACAGGCCCAAGCTTGATTCCCCTGGAGCGGCTTCCTGTGATACATTTCCATTACTCATAACCACCAACATGGGTTTTGCCTTGCCTTGGGCAATCAAATTATCCATTATTTGCGAAGTTCGGCCTAAGGCTATCCACGCCTCTTCATCACCTCCCATGCCATGCAACAGATATAGAACGGGGTATTTTTCTTTGCTGGTTTCGTACCCCGGTGGGGTGTAAATGGTAATGCGGCGGTTAAATCCAATGCTTGGGGAATCATACCACCGGCGGGTTACCGAACCGTGGGGAACTATTTTCACAGCATACAAATCGGCTTTTCCACCACCTACAATAAACACATTAAACACCATGGCCACATCGCGTATCAGATAAACATTGTTTGGGTCGGTGGTTTTCAATCCATCAACAATAAAAGAATAACTATACAAATCGGAGGGAAGGGCTGATGTAGTAAAATTCCATACTCCATTTTCATTTTTGTTCATTATCTCCGAACCCGGCACCCAATCCTTGCTGGGTAGCCAGTCCCCGCTAATTTTCACTTCCTTGGCATCGGGGGCAAAATACCGAAACGTAACTGTTTGATCGGTATTTATCTCAGGTGAGGTTATTTGACCTCCACCCCACAATGCTTGCTGTGCATTCACATTTAAGTTAATAAGACCTAAAAACAAAACAACGGATAAGAATCTATTTTTCATTTTTATGCTTTTAAAAGTTTTGATGGAATTGATTCACTAATTGGAATAACTGGATAATATCTTCTGTGCAGTCTCCAAATACAAATAGGTATCCAACGGATGATGATCTTTTTTTTCTTCGTTCCGCAAATGCCCCAACCTTACCACTACGGCATTTTCGCTGGGAATAACAAACACATATTGCCCTAAAATACCACGCATATAAGGTATCGGTTGTCCATTCAAATGCTGAATCCACCATTGATATCCGTAATAATCAATAGCATTGCCGGTTTCATCAACCAAAATACTGGCCGGTTGTGTTGCTTGCCTGATGTATTCCCACGATAACAGGGTGTCTCCATTCCAGGTACCTTGGTTCAAAACCAATTGTCCCCAACGGGCAAAATCGCGGGCATTGGAATTGAAACAGCAATAGGCTTTTTCCATGCCTTCTTTTTTATCAATACTCCACAATGCTTGATTTACAGCACCCATAGGTTTCCAGAACTTTTCCGATGCATATTCGGCCACTTTTTTGCCCGTTGCTTTTTCCACCACCATGGCTAATAGCTGGCTGTTCCCGCTCAAGTATTTGAATTGAACTCCCGGTTTTTCAACCACCTGTAACGAATAAATAAGCTTATTGATGTCTTTGCCATAATAGGCTTCGGTAGTTTTGCTGAAAAGTGAACCATAGCTCTCATCCCAATTCAGTCCCGAACTCATGGTCAATAATTCAAGGATGGTCAATTTGCTGTTTTCGGGAGTACGGTATTCTTCAATAAAATCGGATATGGGTTGATCAATGCTTTTTATAAATCCATCGTCCACAGCAGCACCAATTAACAGTCCAATAATACTTTTGGCCATGGAGAAAGAATTGGTGCGCGATTCCGGGCCATATCCATCCCAATATTGTTCAAAAATTATTTTTTTATCTTTTATAATCAAATAAGCAATAGTTTGAAGCTCATTGAAAGCTTTTAAAGTTGAATCGTCAAGTTGATAGCCTTGCAGATTATTGCTTATTTCCCATTGCTGTGGGGTAGCCGTATTTACTTCGCGGTTGGCAAAAATTGTTAAATCATCGATGCCGGCTTTTTGATAAACCAGAGCGCGGCGAGCATATTGCGGTAAGGCAAAATATGCCACCAGCAAAACAGCAATTACTAGGGCAAAAATGGATATTCCTTTTGTCGTTTTTTTCATAATTCTCTTTTTTTTGATTGGAATCAAATGTAATTAAATATCACAAGTTGAGCAAGAAGTAAAATGCAATGCAAGGTTTGTTAACCCGCTTTATTCATACCTGAGCA
>DYQV01000441.1:1491-2563 GCA_020719105.1 Rikenella microfusus | reverse complement strand
CCAATCGGGTTTGTAGTGTTGGCGGTGTTCACCAAACGAACCTTTTACTTCGTTGCCTACTATTTTGTAAGTGCATTTTTCACCAAAAATTTGTGAGAAATATACCTGAGCTTCCGGTTTATCTTCCTCAAGAAGCAGTAAATGAGCCAAATTTTTGTTTTTTCGGTCTGACAAGCAGAAATGGCAAATGGGGCAAGTAAAATTTACCGTGTTTCCTTCAACAATGGTAAAATCTTCGCTAAACGATGAATTATAGTTTCCAAGCTCTGCTTCAATCATTACAATTCCCTTTAATCCGGTACGGGTTTTACCTGCAAGAATAATACGATTTCCGATATTTACGCTGTTTCTGCATTTAGGACATACATATTTTGCATTCATTTTTGTTTCAATTTAAGTTGAGTTTTTAAACTGAGAAAAAATACAAAAAGAATTTATAAAAACCAATAGCAGAAATTTTGAAAAAAAAAGCCTCAATTATTTGCTTTAAAATGCTTAGAACCACATGAACCAATCAGGATCGGTGTACCTGTTTAAATGTTCACCGTAACTTTCCATAGCCTCTTTTTCTTCAATCTTGTAGGTGCATTTTTCGCCATATATCTGCGAAAATACAATGTAACTTTCCTTTTCTTCTTCATCAATTCGTATAAAACGAGCCAAGCGATCGTTTTTTTTGTGCGTGAAATTTGAATGGCAAATGGGGCAGGAAAATTTTACCTGATCACCTTCAAGAATTGTAAAATCAGCACTGAATTTACTTTCATAGTTCCCAAGTAAGGTATGCAACACCACAATACCTTTTTGGCCGAACTCATTTTTTGCAATAAGAACAATATCATTACCTATGTTGATACTGTTTCTGCAATCCGGACATACGAATTTAGCTTCCATATCAATTTAGATTTAAGGTCAAATTATTGCCCTATCAAGTTACGAAAAAAAAGCACTCATGTCAATAGTTTAAAAAGAATTAGCCGAAATAATGCAGTGAACTTTCCATTTTCAATGAAAAAAAACCCGAAACAAAAGCCTCGGGTTTAAAATATATGGTATGGCTTTTATTAGAACA
>DYQV01000441.1:0-1391 GCA_020719105.1 Rikenella microfusus | reverse complement strand
GGGCCTAATTTAATACCTACCAATACCGGGATATCAAAGTTATTATAGGTCATTGTTTGAACTGAACTTACGAATTGGCCTGTAGCATCTTCACCGGAAACATCAATATTGGCATTGGCTTGCGAGAAGATAAGCTCGGGCTGAATATATAACATCGCCACTTTAATACGGGCAAAAGCTCCAAAATGGTATCCCAATTCATATGATGATGGGGTAAAAGTTACACTTGGCATTGAAATGGTTACATATTTTGGATTTATATAATTATTTCCACTCCCATCTTGTAAATAGAAATCTGAGTTATTCCATGAACCATCAACTATACCTACAGTTGGGGGTTCATCGACTGAAAAATCATCAAAGCTTATTTTCGAGGAATTCACCCCACCTTTTATCCCCCAGCTAAAAATCTGGCTTTGGGCTGCATGAGCCAGAAAAAGAACACTTACTATAAAAATCAGTTTTTTCATAATTTAAAATTTAGGTTTAACAAAGTATGTAAAGTTATTACTATTTCTAACGATTCAAAGATTTTTGATTTATTGATTTCATTCAATCATAATGGTACTTCCCAAGTACTTGGGCTGCTTGTTTATAATTATATCGAAAATAAGGTTTATGCGGGCAAATTTTTCCCGAAACTGTGTTTTAGCTCCATAAGATTTAGATACATCTTGTGCATTAAAACCGATTATGTCCATTTGGTTCCGCGCTCCTATAAAAATAGCCCGTTCGTTTTGAAACTGTTGCGAGATAACAGTAAATTTAGTTTCTCCGAATACTTTTTTAGCCCGTATTATTGAATCCCAGGTTCTAAAACCGGCATAATCTAAAACAATACAATCGGAGGGAATACCAGCTTTAATTAAATCGTTCCTAATAGTTCTGGGTTCATTGTATTCAATTAATCCATTGTCACCACTTATTAAAATATATTCAATTTTTTGCTGGGTGAACAAACTTACTGCGGCATCAATCCGGTATTGATAAAAAAGATTGATTTGACCGGTGGTGGAATATTTACTGGTTCCTAATAGCAATCCTACTTTATTGTGAGGAATCTCTTCAATGGTATTATAATGTTTTAGCTTGGTTCGATATTTAATAAGCTGATCAGGACCAAATAGTAATAATAAGACTGCTGAAACAATAAAAAGCAAGAGAGTAATTCTTTTTTTCACAAAAAATGTACTGTTTAATTATGGGTTAAAATAATTGAATGGTCAAAATAATGAAAAAACTATTCAAAGGATGCAACAAATGGCATAAGAGTTGCGTTATTTATATTAATTCCAAATAATAATTATATTGGGGAAGTTTTTTTTATATTTACGCAATTTAACCCGCTTTATTCATACCTGAGCATTGCGAAAGGTGTGAATGTGCGATGG
>DYQV01000440.1 GCA_020719105.1 Rikenella microfusus | reverse complement strand
GGATTTTGAATGGGAAATCAGGAAAAACTAAGCGCCTTAATATTCGATATTCAGGGATTCTCGGTTCATGACGGGCCGGGTTGCCGTACCTTGATATTTATGAAAGGCTGCCCGCTGCGCTGCTCGTGGTGCTCAAATCCTGAAGGACAGTTGCCTTTTCCCGAGCCATTGTTCAGGCAAAATAAATGTATAATGGATTTGAATTGTGTGAAAGCCTGCACCCAACAGGCCATCCATCACAACGAAAATTCATTGGTTATCCAAAAAGAACTTTGCAGAAACTGCGATGGTCACGAATGTGTCGGAAATTGTTTTAGTGGAGCTTTGGAAATGGCCGGTTATCGGATAACTTTGGATGACCTCTTTGCAAAAATCCAGCGCGACAGGCAGTTTTGGGGTTCCGGGGGCGGAATTACGCTAACGGGAGGCGAGCCTTTTGCCCAACATGAGTTTACACACCGCTTTCTCGAAAAATGTTATAACGCACATATCCACACCGCCATCGAAACCTGCGGATATATTCCCTGGCAAAATATTGAGCCTTCACTCGAATTCCTCGACTGGATTTTTTACGACCTCAAACATGCCGATTCCGGAAAACACCACACCGAAACCGGCGCCGGAATTGAGCTTATATTTGAAAATGCCCTTAAAATTTCACAACGATTCAACGGCAGATTGATTTACCGAATTCCGCTAATTCCTTCGTATAACGACGACGAAGCAACCATTACCGGAATTGCCTCTTTTATCAAATCAACCGGCCGGAACGAAGTAAATGTTTTGCCCATGCACCACCTTGGAAGTGAAAAATATGTTTTGGCAGGTAAAGAAAACTATCGCTGGAAATCCCGGCCAATCCCTGATTCTGAAAGTTTAACAAGGGTTAAAAGCTGGTTTGAAGATTTGGGGGTGATGTGTTATACGGGGAGTGAAACACCTTTTTGAGGAAAACTTCAAAAAACAAAACTCAAAAAACAAAACTCAAATCACAAAAAGCAAAAGACAAATCACAAATGGATGCAAATGTTTCGGTGGATGTTTGTCAATTTAGGATGAAAATCAGGCCATTATCTGAATACTACCTTGAAGTTTCATCAATTTTTCTGAATCAAATTCACGATTACTTTAACCAGCATTTCTTTGTCGTTTGGGTTGCTTTCAGCAAGCATCAGGGTTAAGGCCACCAGGGTGTTGTTATCAATGATTTTGGTGCCGTAATCATTAAACAGTATCTTGTTTTTGTGAAGGAAATAAATGAACAAAGCTGCAGCAATACGTTTGTTTCCATCAACAAACGAGTGGTTTTTTGTGGTGAAATATAAAAGATTGGCCGCCTTAATTTCCGGTGAAGGATACAACTCGACGCCATCGAAGGTTTGATAAATGGCAGCTACGGAACTTTCGAGGGATTTGTCTTTTTCCATACCAAACAAATCGCTTCCACCAAATTTTTGTTTCATCGAAACCACAAGTTGACGCACTTCCTCGAGGGTAATTTGTTCCGATTTACTAAAAGAAGTCTGTACTTCAAGTTGCTGATGGTCGTATTTATCAAGGATTTCGAGGGCATAGTTGTAATCGGTAATTACGTGGAGCAGGCCAACAGCCTCTTCTTTTTCGAGTGCTTTGCCTTCGGTTATCCGGCCAATGAACTTAACAACTTTAGTTAGTTCCAGTTGTGCATTTTTAGTATTGACCGATTCGAGTAATTTTTCCTTCAAAACCCGGGTGGCCCAAATGCGAAATTGAGTGCCACGTTTTGAATTAACCCTGTAGCCCACCGAAATGATTGCATCAAGGTTAAAAAATTTAATTTTTCGGGATACCTGACGTTTACCTTCCGATTGAACTACCGAGAAAAACTCGGTAGTTGAAGATTCTTCAAGTTCACCTTCGGCGAAAATGTTTTTAAGATGAAGTCCTATTGTATCGGTGTCTTTTTCAAAAAGTTCGGACATTTGTCTTTGGTTCAACCATACAGTTTCCATTTCTAACCCGACTTCCAAGATAATCTGATTGTCCGGTGCAGCATATTTTACAATTTCATTCATTTTAACAAAATTTGTTTGCAAAAATAACCTATTAAATCTTTGGTAACCAATTGTGAAGAAACCATTTTTTGGAATCGCTTGTTTCATCATATCATCTGGTTAACGAAAAATAAATCTTAGCAGAAAAGGAAAATTCTCGCTGGGAATCCATGCCAATCCCTGACCAAGAAAATTTACACCAAGTTCAGAACAACTGACTCCAAAAATATAGGGTGTTGATATTTAATCATTTTGACTTGTTTGTTCGGATTTTAAAATGATACCTGTTTTGTTGGTCTCACTAAGAATTCCTAATAAAATACTATTTTAACTATTCATTATCAATATATTAGAAAAGATTATCCTAAGCATTTTCCTGAGACCAAACAATATGGTATCATCTTAAATTCCGCAGAGGTCAGTTGTTCTGAAGTTAAAAACTGTTTTGAAGGTTTGGGTGTGAAGTGCTGGGTGGGGAGTGAAACACCTTTTTGAGGAAAAACTCAAAACTAAAATTTACCACGGAGGCA
>DYQV01000055.1 GCA_020719105.1 Rikenella microfusus | reverse complement strand
ATCGCACATTCACACCTTTCGCTGTGCTCAGGTATGAATAAAGCGGGTTAATACATGCAGAATTTTTTGTGAAACCGCTTTTAAAGCGGTTTTTTTTGTTATCACTTCTATTTTTTTATCCTTTGAACATTGCTACTTTTGAGCTTTTTAAAAACAGATTCATGAATTACTTGCAAGTTGAAAATCTTTCAAAATCTTATGGCGATCTCGAACTTTTCAAAAACTTAAATTTTACTATTGATAAAGACCAGCGTGTAGCACTAATAGCTAAGAATGGTGCCGGAAAAACTTCTTTATTGAGAATTCTAGGAGGAAAAGACAACCAAGATGCTGGAAACATAATTTTTCGAAAAGATATTTCCGTTGGTTATTTAGAACAAGAGCCGATTGTAAATTTGGAACTAACCGTAATGGATGAGGTTTTTCAATCGTCAAATCAAGTAATTGCTGCTATAAAAGAATACGAAGATGCTTGTAACGCACATCATCCCGACAAGTTGGATGCTGCCATTCATCAGATGGATACTCTAAAAGCTTGGGATTTTGAAGTAAGGATAAAACAGATTCTTGCCCAATTAAAAATTACGCAACTTGAACAAAAAGTGGGAGAGCTCTCAGGCGGACAGCAAAAGCGTTTAGCATTGGCTAACCTGTTAATTAACGAACCCGATATACTAATACTCGATGAACCAACCAACCATTTGGATATGGACATGATTGAATGGTTGGAAGTTTATCTTAAAAACACAAAAAGTACGCTGATTATGGTAACCCACGACCGATACTTTTTAGACCGTATCTGTGATGTTATCTATGAATTAGACAATCAACAACTCTATCGCTATCGAGGCAATTACTCCTATTTTCTTGAAAAACGAGAAGAACGAATCCTAAATCAGAATATTGAATTAGATAAAGCACGTTCACTGTACAAAAAAGAACTCGATTGGTTTAACCGGATGCCATCGGCAAGAAGCACCAAAGCAAAATACCGCATCGATTCTTTCTATGAGATACAAGAGGTGGTGAGTCGAAAAAATAATCAGGATGAAGTTAAACTGGATGTTCAAAGTACCCGTCTTGGCAGCAAGATACTTGAAATGGAACATCTTACAAAGAGCTTTGGAGAAACAGTAATTTTAAATGATTTTACTTATAAATTCAATAGGTTCGAAAAAATTGGGGTTGTCGGTCCAAATGGTTGCGGAAAAAGTACTTTTTTAAACTTAATATCAGGTTTAATACCCCTTGATGCAGGAAAGATTGAAATTGGAACTACCGTAGTATTCGGCTACTATACCCAGCAAGGGATTCAATTTGATGAAACCAAACGGGTGATTGATGTAATTCAGGAATTGTCGGAAGATATAAACCTTGGCGATGGCAACAGGCTTTCACCAACACAGTTTCTCAATTATTTTTTGTTTCCGCCTTCCATGCATTATGCTTATGTATATAAACTTAGCGGAGGTGAAAAACGGAGGCTCTTTTTAATGACAGTATTGATGAAAAACCCGAATTTTTTAATCCTCGATGAACCTACCAATGACTTGGATATTATGACATTAAACGTTTTGGAAGGATATCTGCAGAATTTTAAAGGTTGTGTTCTTATTGTATCGCACGACAGGTATTTCATGGATAAAATAGTGGATCATTTGTTTGTTTTTGAAGATAAAGGTCAAATCAAAGATTTTCCGGGAAATTATTCTCAATACCGTGATTGGAAGGAAGAACAAACTACTTTGCGAAAAAAAGCTGAAAAACCGCTACCTGTTGTGATTGAAAATACCGAAATAAAAGAAAAAACTAAACTTACTTTTAAAGAAAAGCAAGAATATGAGCAATTAAGCTATGAATTAGAACAGCTTGAAATTGAAAAACAAGAATTATTCAATTTGCTTTCAGATGGTTCTTTGCAAGGGGAAGCCATTGTAAAGGTATCGCATCGGTTTTCTGAAATTGCCAAGCTGCTTGATGAAAAAGGAGACAGGTGGTTGCAATTGAGCGAATTCACATCATAAAAATACTGATAGGATATTATAATTTATTTCACAATACATTATAAATTAACTAGTTGAACGTATAAGTTTTGAATTCATATACATAATTACTCAGTTCCGAAATAAAATTTTAATTTCTATTCACTCATTTTAGTCCTGATTGCTTTTTTCCATTATTTTTGTGGTTCCATGAAATTAGTACAATTTTAAAATGAAGCAGTTTCTATTTATCATTACCTTATCCTTATTATTGATATCCAGATTGTTTTCGCAAGACAATGAGATTTTAATAAGCATGCCAAAAGAAGTAAAAGCAGGGAATGAATTTCTTTTGATTGTAAGTTTTCCTCAGAACCACATGATTGGAGCCTCTCGGCTGCAATTGCAGCTTCCAAATGGGTTTTTAGCAGAAGCAAAAAAAACTGAAAATGCCGACTTTAAATTTGAAAGCCAAAAGGCTTCGTTCCAATGGCTCAGCTTTCCTCAGGATCAAATTGTAGAAGTTTCCCTGAGTATTACGGTAGCACCAACAATGGAAGGATATTTTGTGGTGAAAGGCATTGCTAATTGGATTGCTAATAAAGAATCGTTGCGAACAGATATATATCCTCAGGTTATTACGGTTCGGGCAGGCGATAAAAATGAAAATGAATTGCAGAAAAGTTTTGAAAAAACCAAAATCACTTATGAAGAATTCAATTCATCAGGAATTGCCTGCATACGACAGGTTCCTTTTGAAAAAAATGGAGAAGTTGTTGTAAACATCATGGTAAGTAAAGGCGATTTGAACAAATACGGTAAAATACAGGAAACTATACCAGCAGGTTATAAAGTAGAAAACATAAAAAGCCAAAATGCTATTTTTGTATATAATGAAAAGCAAAATATTGTAAAATATATGTGGATGTCAATGCCGGACAAACCCAAATTTTTGGTATCGTATAAATTGATTCCAACCGGTGCAATAGATAAATCAAATCCATTTTTAATAATCGGAACATTTTATTATGCCGATAACAACAAAACCCTGACTATTGATATATTAGAGCGGGGAATAGAATTGGAAGGATACTAAGTGCGATAATGATAAAACGCATTAAATAGTTAATTTAAAAAGGGTTAGCGAACAGCTGCATGGCGGGTTTCCACATCTTATGCATCCATAATTTAGTTTTATGCTTTCATCATACCAATAATTGGGAATTATTTCAATGTTTTTGAATCCAATGTTTTTGAGTTTTACTGTAAAATTAAAGCTTTTGCTTTCAGTCCAAGCCAAATAAAAAAAAACCGTTGTCCCATACAATATCTTCATCTTTTCGATAGCAGCTAATAATAAACTTGTTCCGTAACCTTGCTGCTGAAAATTTGGCTTAACAGCAATAGTTTTTATTATTCCATTGGGCAATAAAGCGCTATCACCTGAATAATTCACAATCCTGTTATTTAATTCTGCTACTTCCATATTCCGCAATGCAAAACAAAATCCTATAATTTGTTTCTGATACACAACTTTTAAAAACACACCGGGTAATTCCAAGATTTTAGCTATCTGACTAACAGTTAAATAGTTTACACCAAAACATTCATCAGCAATATTTTTTATTGCCCCGCAATCATTTTTTCGAATGGGAACTAAATCATATTTTTCCATCTAATAAAAATTAGTTTTATATTAAATTGAAGTGCAGGTACAAATTATAAAACGAATGCTTTATAAAAAAACCAGACTATAAATAATCTGGTTTTTTTGATTTTTTAATTCTCTTTATTCTTCTGAATCGGAATCATCTTCCACATCAACAGGACTTGTGGCTTTTCGTGAGTTTTCAATTTTAAACTTCACTTTATCCGCTTTTTTATCATACGATACTGATATCACATCGCCTTCTAACATTTCAGCTCTTAAAATAACTTCAGCCATTTCATCTTCCAGATACTTTTGAATAGCTCTTTTTAATGGACGGGCGCCATATTGTACATCATATCCTTTTTCAGCAATAAAATCTTTTGCTTTGGGTGAGATACGAAGTTTATAACCTAATTGTTCTACACGCTGATACAAACCTTTCAACTCAATATCAATAATTAAATGGATGTGTTCTTTTGTTAGCTGATTAAACATTACCACATCATCAATCCGGTTTAAAAATTCAGGGGCAAAGGCATTTTTAAGTGCTTTTTCAATGATACCTTTAGCTATTTCATTAGAAGACTGCTGTTTTGTTGTTGTATTAAAACCTACTCCAGCACCAAAATCCTTTAACATTTTGGTACCAATATTTGAGGTCATTATAATTATTGTATTTCTGAAATCAATTCTGCGTCCCAAACTATCTGTTAATCTTCCTTCATCCAAAACCTGGAGTAATAAATGAAATACATCAGGATGGGCTTTTTCAATTTCATCGAGCAATACCACTGAATACGGTTTTCTCCTTACTTTCTCGGTCAATTGGCCTCCTTCTTCATAGCCAACATAACCCGGAGGTGCGCCCACCAATCTTGAAACTGAAAATTTTTCCATGTATTCACTCATGTCAACACGAATTAAATTGTCTTTGCTATCAAACAGGTATTGAGCCAATACTTTTGCTAATTGTGTTTTTCCAACCCCGGTAGGACCTAAGAAAATAAATGTCCCAATGGGTTTATTCGGATCTTTAAGTCCGGCACGGTTGCGCTGAATTGACTTAACAATTTTTTCAATGGCCTCGTCTTGACCAATAACTCCACCTTTAAGCTCCTGGGCCATTTTTAAAAGTCGTGAACCTTCCGCTTGAGCAATCCTTTGAACCGGTACTCCGGTCATCATGGCAACTACTTGGGCCACATTCTCAGCATTTACTGTTTCGCGGTGTTTAATCAAATCATTTTCCCATTTATTTTTCTCGTTTTCCAGATTTTCGAGTAATTTCTTTTCAGTATCCCTAAAACTAGCCGCCATTTCAAAGTTTTGGCTTTTAACTGCGTGAATTTTCTTCTCACGCACTTCCTCAATTTCTTTTTCCAGCTCTTCAATACGTTGTGGTACTTTTATATTTGAAATATGTACCCTGGAGCCTGATTCATCCATGGCGTCAATTGCTTTGTCTGGCAAATGACGGTCAGAAATGTACCTATTTGTTAATTTTACACAGGCCTCAATAGCATCAGCAGTGTAGTTCACATTATGATGTTCTTCGTACCTGCTTTTTATATTGTTGAGAATTTCAATGGTCTCTTCAGCAGATGTTGGATCAACCATAACTTTCTGAAAACGACGTTCCAATGCACCATCCTTTTCAATAAACTGCCGGTATTCATTCAAAGTAGTTGCCCCAATACATTGTATCTCGCCACGGGCTAATGCAGGTTTAAGCATATTAGCGGCATCCAAAGAACCTGTAGCACCTCCTGCACCCACAATAGTGTGTATTTCATCAATAAATAAAATAACATTATCGCTTTTCGACAGCTCATTAAGTATTGCTTTCATCCGTTCTTCAAATTGTCCACGATATTTTGTTCCTGCTACGATAGAGGCAAGATCCAAAGCAATTATTCTTTTACCAAACAGAATCCGGGACACTTTTTTTTGTATAATCCGAATAGCCATGCCTTCAGCAATTGCCGATTTTCCTACTCCGGGTTCACCTATTAATACGGGGTTATTTTTTTTTCGCCGACTTAATATCTGAGCCAATCGTTCAATTTCAGTTTCCCTACCAACAATAGGGTCTAAGCGGTTTTCTTCGGCGGCCTTTGTTAAATCGACTCCAAAATTATCGAGTACTGGCGTTTCCGAAGTAGATTTTGGGGCATTTGCCTGTGGGTTTGCTGTTCCTTCATGACGTCCACCAAAATCATCATCATCGTCGTCGTTATTAAAATTATGCTCTGCCATACCTCTGGTTTGTTCTTTTTGAATCATTGATTTAACATTTTCGTAGGAAACTTCATATTCTGTAAGTGTGATGGTTGCCAAACTTGTTTCATCTCTTAATATGGCCAATAACAAATGACCCGTATTTACCGATTCGTTTTTCATGGACCGTGCCTCCAAATAAACAACTTTCAACGCATTTTCAGCACTTTTAAGTAATGGAATATTCTCTGTATCCTTTATAACTTTTTCACCTTTTGATCGGATTTTTGTTTCTACCGCTTTTTTAATGTCAAATAAGTCTATACCCAATGATATCAATGTTTCAATGGCTAGTCCTTCTCCTTCACGGAGCATTCCTAGAAATATATGTTCAGTACCTATGTGATTGTTATTTAATCTTATCGCTTCTTCTTTACTGTAAGCTAAGATATCTTTCATTTTTTGAGAAAATTTAGAATCCATCGTATGTTTGAATTGATTTTGGGTTTCGAATTTCAATTAATGTACCAAAAATAATTATTAATTAATAATTCCAGTACAATTATAAACATTATTGTGTTGATAATTTATGCAAAAACCATTAAAGAACGCGAGTACTAAAGTCATTAATTTTAGTACCTTTAGTGGCTTAAAAAAAATACATATTGCTAAATCAAAATATACTATAAATGACTGACGGAGAGAAAATTATTAAAATCAATATTGAGGAGGAGATGAAATCGTCCTACATCGACTATTCCATGTCGGTGATTGTGGCACGTGCTTTACCTGATGTGCGCGATGGAATGAAGCCTGTTCACCGCAGGGTTTTGTACGGAATGAGGGAATTGGGTGTTTTTGCAAACCGACCTTATAAAAAATCGGCACGTATTGTTGGAGAAGTACTTGGAAAGTACCATCCACACGGTGATACCTCTGTTTATTATGCAATGGTTCGGATGGCTCAGGAATGGTCGTTGCGGTACCCATTGGTTGACGGACAAGGTAACTTTGGTTCTGTTGATGGGGATAGTCCGGCGGCAATGCGTTATACTGAGGCAAGATTAAAGAAAATTGCTGAGGAGATGCTAGCCGATTTAGATAAAGAAACCGTTGATTTTCAGTTAAATTTTGATGATTCACTGGAAGAACCAACGGTACTTCCAACCAAAATACCTAATTTATTGATTAATGGAGCTTCGGGTATTGCCGTTGGTATGGCTACAAATATGCCGCCACATAACCTTTCAGAAGTAATTGATGCCTTGTGTGCAATAATCGATAATAGTGACATTACTACCGATGAGCTTATTCAAATTGTGAAAGCACCTGACTTTCCGACAGGTGGAATTATCTATGGTTACCATGGAGTAAAAGAAGCATTTGAAACCGGAAGAGGAAGAATTGTAATTAGAGGTCGTGCTGAAATTGAAGCCGCTGAACATGGTAAATCAAGAATTGTAATTACTGAAATCCCTTATATGGTAAATAAAGCCGAAATGATAATAAAAACGGCTGAATTGGTTAACGATAAAAAGATTGAAGGGATATCGAATGTAAACGATGAATCGGATCGTAACGGAATGAGGGTAGTTTATGATTTAAAAAAAGAAGCCATTCCTCATGTGGTATTGAATAAATTATACAAATATACGGCACTCCAGACTTCATTTAGCGTGAATAACATTGCTTTGGTTGATGGACGTCCTCAAATGCTTACTCTTAAGTTATTATTAGAAAAATTTATTGAACACCGGCACGATGTAATAGTAAGGCGAACTCAATTTGAATTGCGCAAAGCAGAAGAACGGGCTCATATTCTGGAAGGCTTAATTATTGCCAGCGACAATATTGACGAAGTAATCCGTATCATACGGGCATCAAAAACACCCGACGAAGCCCGCGAATCATTAATGGAAACTTTCAATCTCAGTGATATTCAGTCAAGGGCAATCGTTGAAATGCGTTTGCGTCAATTAACCGGGCTGGAACAGGACAAATTGCGTGCTGAATATGAAGATATTAAAAAACTGATTGAATATTTAAAAGAGGTACTTGCCAATATTGACCTCAGAATGAAGATAATAAAGGATGAATTAATTGAGATTAAAGAAAAATATGGGGATGCCCGTAGAACCGAAATTGTTCCCGATGCCGAAGAATTTAATCCTGAAGACTTCTACGCCGATGAAGAGGTAGTAATTACAATTTCACACTTAGGTTATATTAAACGAACTGCACTTTCAGAATTTAGAACACAAAGTAGGGGTGGAGTAGGCTCTAAAGGAAGTACTACCCGTGATGCCGACTTTGTGGAGCATTTATACACTGCCAATATGCACAGTACCATGCTTTTCTTTACTGAATTAGGTAAGTGCTTTTGGTTAAAAGTTTATGAAATACCGGAGGGAACAAAAGTTTCCAAAGGTAGAGCTATTCAAAACCTACTTCAGATTGATGGAGAAGATAATGTAAAAGCGTACATCAACGTAAAAACCTTGGCAGATAAAGAATATATCGACAATCATTTTATTGTGCTTGCTACCAAAAACGGTATTATTAAAAAAACTAACCTTGAAGCATACAGCAGACCTCGTCAAAATGGTGTAAATGCTATAACTATCCGTGAAGGGGATCAATTATTAGAAGCCCGATTAACCAATGGAAACCATGAAATCATTTTGGCGGTAAGGAGCGGAAAAGCCATTCGTTTTAACGAAAAAGGAGTCCGCGCTATTGGGCGAACTGCTTCTGGAGTGCGAGGTGTTTCACTTTCAGCAGGAGATTCAGTAATTGGAATGATATGTATTGAAGGTGCCAGTGAGGATATTTTGGTGGTTTCAGAAAATGGATATGGAAAACGTTCCGATATTGAGGATTACCGGATTACAAAACGAGGCGGTAAAGGTGTAAAAACACTAAATATTACTGATAAAACCGGTGAATTAATTGCCATGAAAGGAGTTACCGATGAGAATGATCTGATGATTATTACCAAAAATGGATTGACCATACGATTGGCTGTTACTGAGCTCCGTGTTATGGGACGTGCCACTCAAGGGGTACGCCTGATAAACCTTAAAAAGGGCGATCAAATTGCAGCCATTGCATACGTAGCTGCTGGTGATAAAGAAAGTGATGATGAAGGGGAGATTGACGGTGAAGATGTTGGTATTGTTGGTTCAGAAGAATCAGAAGATTAATTATTATTAAAATATTATTTATTTTATATTTGCACCTTAAAAATTAACTAAAATTTTACAAAATGAAAAAACTTGCATTTTTACTTTCTTTTATAATGACTGTGTCGATGGTTTCAGCACAGAATTCTAAAGTCCAAAGTGCCATTAATTATTCAAAACCACAGTACAACCAGCTTGATAAAGCTAAAGAAGCGATTGATGCCGCCGTAATTCATGAAAAAACAATGAATACTGCTAAAGCATGGAAAGTTCGCGGTGATGTGTATTTGGCAATTGCACAAACCACTGATGAAAAATTTATAACCCTTTGCGAAAACCCTTTGCAGGTTTCTTTTGATTCATTTAAAAAAGCAACGGAATTAGATGTTAAAAATCAATTTTCGGCAGAGATTACCTTGCAATTAATTAAACTGAATGCTTTACGAATTAACATTGGAATTGCCTTTTTTAACGAGGGTAAATATGATAAGGCTTTTTACGCTTTTACAAACGCATTGGAAATTGATAAAATTGTACGACCAGGTACCATTGATACAATGATAGTTTTTAATGCAGGAATTGCTGCTGATAGAGCAAAAATGTATGATGAAGCAATTAAATATTACCGTATAGCGGCCTCTTTAAGATATGAAGGTTCTAAAGTTTATGGTTTTATTGCAAACCTTGAGCGGGAACGCGGTGATACCAACGCTTTTGTAAATGTTCTCAAAGAAGGTATTGATTCCTTTCCAAATGATAATAGTGTTTTAATGGTTGAATTAATTAATTACTACTTAATAAAGGATATGTCGGATTTAGCATTGGAATATTTGGAAAAAGCTATTGATAAAGATCCCACCAATGCAACTTTTCATTTTGCCAAAGGTGCATTGTACGATAAGCTAAAAGATTTTGAAAAAGCTAAATTATCCTATGAAAAAGCTGTAGAAATTAAAAATGATTATTTTGATGCATATTATAATTTGGGAGCTTTGTATTTTAATAAAGGTGCTGATATGCTGAAAGAAGCTAATAATATTCCTCCTAAAGAACAAAAGCGATATGATGCAGCTGTTATAGAGTCTTTTAAAGAGTTAGAGAAAGCGTTACCATATTTGGAGAAAGCACATGAAATTGATCCAAAAGAAAAGTCAACCATGCTTACCTTAAAAGAGATTTATTTTAAACTTAGAAATGATAAAGAAGAATACATGGTAAAATATCAACAAATAAATGAAGAATTAAAAGCAATGGAATAATGTCAAAATAAGCCGGAATGTTTCCGGCTTATTTTTATTATATTGTATTTAACATAATATATATTATCAGCTAATTTAATCCGTATTTTAAACGCTGTTATTCTAAGGATTATTCAAATTTAAATCAATCTGTATTAATTATTTGGCTGAGCTTAATTTTTTGCTAACCACATTAGACTGTAGTTTCAAATAACCATCATCAGGAAATAGTTTAAGTCCAAACAATAAAACATCCGATGCTTCTTTTAAAGTTCCTTTATTTACCAAAAACTCCGAATATTTTAAAAAACCATTAATAAGCCATGATTTTGTATCCGGGTTAAAAGTAATAGCCTGATTTTTAATCATCTCTTGCAATTTAACTTTAGCTTGTTCCATAGTTTTTGCACCTTGACTTTGATTATTTGACATAATTTCATTCATACCTGTGAAATATAATAAACCAAAATCCACTTCTCGATTCAGTTTATCCAGTTGTTTAGCAGCCAAGGCAACTTTGCGATAATCAGCTTTTTCAAATTGCGTGTTAATTTCTTTATTGAGTTCTACCTTTAAGAGATTTATAAATTCAATATTTTCATCGTACAGTTTACCTTCCTTATCTTTTTTAATAAACTTAGCGGCATATTTAAGTGCTTGTTTATAACCGTCCTTATAATCCTCTTTAATTATAGGATCCTCAGAAATTGAAAGTTGGTAGTAACACATGGCTACATACAGATAAGGCTCAGCATCCATTGCGTTTTCCTCTTTATAAGTGTAATTGTCCGCTTTAACCAAACAACTTTCATATTTACCTTGGCTGTACAATTGGGCAAGCTTTTTATATTCACTTTCAACTTCCTGTGCAATACTACCTGTAATTACTATAAGGCATAGTAAATTCAATAAAAGGGCTTTTCTCATTGTTGTTACTTTTAGTTTTAAAAATTGTCACGAATTTGCAAAAAAATTATCAACTTTCAAAAATACTTTTTTTGACAAAAACACCTGTTTATTAGATATCACTGTTTTTTTGCAATCATCAAATTGTAATAGACTTCACTGATATTGCGGTATTGGTTTGGTTCATCCTCAATAAAGAAGAACCTCCCCCCCCATTTATATTCCACTTTTATGTACACCAACGTGATATCATTTGATGTTATGACCGTTCTGATTACTCTCTTTCCTCCTATTTCCGGCGTTTCTACCATACCGTGTAATCCTGTTTCATTTAATGAAGATACCAGTTTTGTATCAACTTTTTTAGATTCAACGTTATCGGTTATACTCTTTTTTGAAGCCGCATTGATGGGTGCTTCAGCTTGAATGGATTCTTCATTTTCAACGGTTTGAGTAACTGATTCCTTGTCGATATTTTCAACCGGTGTTATTTCTTGTTTGGTATCTGTTTCAGCAGTTTGTGTTGCTTCTGGCTTTTTATCTTCTTTTACCGGCTGTTTTGTCTCTTCTTCAATTTTTCTCTCCTCATCATCATGTTTTTGCTTTATCTGGTCTTCTATTTCATTCAAATGGCGTTGAATTTCAAGGTTATACTCCTTATCATAGTCAAAATCAATGAGCTTGGCATCGTATTTAATCTTTCCAACGGGATTGGTAAAAAACATGGTATCCACATCGGGATATGTCTTAAAAAGTGTTACATAGAAATCAAAATCGGGAAAGGGCTCAAATTCCTGGTCCGAAGTAACATCGGAAGGAACATGGGTACTGAAATCGACTTTTTTGGTAACATAGCCTGTTTTTTCGAACCAGAATAAGTATTGATGGTTCAATTGGAGGTTAAACTGAAATTTTCCATTGTCGGTTGGGGAAAAGTCTTCTATTTTCACACCATCTTGGTACAAAGTAATTTGGGTATTATCCAGGTTTCCCCATTCGACTTTCAGTTTTCCAAAGGCTACAACCATTGATTTGTCCTGAGAATATAAATCGGAAAACGAAAGAATGATAACCCGGATTATTCATGAATAATCCTGACGATTAAGCTCCTCCTCAAAATTGG
>DYQV01000439.1 GCA_020719105.1 Rikenella microfusus | reverse complement strand
TTAAAGTTGATTTTACTAGTTTTTTTGTGAAAATTCGTGTAATTCGTGACTGTTTTTGTTTTTATTTCTAAATGCGGTTGCCCTGTTAAAAACAGGCTCCAATTTGCAGTTGCCAAAAACTTAAAAACTAAGTATTTCATGTGTTTACAATTTTGTATGTAATTGATATTTAGCTTATTGACCCTTTTTGAAATTAATCATTTTCTGTTGGTGTGCTATTTTCCGCTCATGGGTATTTCATAAATTTAAAATTGCACCCTTACACCCGATTTAGAAAAAAGGAAGTTTTTATTTAGCCCCGTAATAAGGCTTTTACAAGGTATGAATATATGAATCGAATGAACGATTACCGAAAGCTGTTTAATTTTGATGAAACCACTGATTTAGTTTAGCTTAAAACCACCTATCGGAACTTGGTAAAAGAGGGGCATCCCAATAAATTTGCGCAATCGAACAATTTGTTCCCTTGTTTGGTATCGATATTTTCTGGAAAAACAGGAAGCGTATGAAATTTGAATAAAAAACCGGAGGTTATTTCCGGCTTTTTTTTAATAATTTTCTACCAAACAAAGGTTCCCACGGCTCCTTTTTCCAAGAAGGTAGTAACCTGTTTTCCATTAAATTTTATATTGAATGTTTGGGCTTGAACACTTTTGTTAAAAACAATAAGAATTTTTTGTCCCGTGGGGGAAATAAATGCCACATTGCTTAGGTTTTCTGACCCGTTCGAAAGAATTCTAACTGAACCCGGTCGAACAAACTTTGAAGCATGAGCTATTATATAATAGGCCACATTGCGCGATACTCTATCAGTAATAGTTAAAGCGCCCAAACAATTGGTGCAGCCTCCATCGGTATGAGGGTCGTAGCTTGGATCGGATGCCAGGTTCCACTCCAGCACATTACGGCTCCAGTTGCGGGTAGCACCGATAACCAGATTTTCGATGTGCCAGCCTAAATCGCCACCAAAATTACTGGGACCACCAACCCACTGTTCGGTAAAATAAACGTTTTTATCAGGGTGTGCCTTATGAACCTCTGATAAGGCGCTAACATTCCCACCGTACAAATGGAAGGCTGAACCATCGATGAATTTTTTAGCATCCGGATCATTTAGAATCGTTATTGGATAATCAGGTCGGTCGGCATTGTGGTCGTAAACAATTATTTTTGTAGAAATTGCAGCCTCCTGAAATATTGGGCCCAAATGATTCTTGATGAAAAGCGATTGATCGGCGGCTTCCATATACATACTCGGAACATTCCCCGGATGCAGGGGTTCATTTTGCACCGTGATGGCATCAATAGTGATGCCTTCTTTTTCCATAGCTTGAATATACTTAACAAAATAGCGGGCATACGCATTGTAATATTCCGGTTTTAAGCTTCCCCCTTTATAGCTTTTGTTGGTTTTCATCCAGGTTGGTGCGGTCCAGGGGGAACCCAATATTTTTAAATAAGGAGCTATTTCCAGAATTTGCTTTAAAAGAGGAATCAAGTCGGCTTTTTCGCGATGAATTGAAAAATGATCAAGCTTCTCATCCGTCTGACCGGTGGGCATTTCATCGTAAGTAAATACCGTATCGCTTAAATCGGAGGCGCCAATACTGATGCGCAGGTAACTTACACCAATACCATCGTTATGGGTCGAAAAAAGCTCCTTTAGCAAATCTTTTTTTACTTTGGCATCTAAGGAATTGATAAGCAAGGCACTTCCTCCGGTCAAGGTATATCCAAATCCATCAACGGATTGGTAAGTAACCGCTGTATCTACTTCAATGGTTTCCCATTCATTGGAATTATTTTCGAAAGTAAGAACTACCGGTTGTTTTTGAAAAAGCACGGACTGGTCGGGTAGTGTGAGCCAAAATTGCATGCCGGATTTGGGTTCATCGGAAGGATTGTTTGAAATAACGGGTTTGGTTGCACCGGCCGCTAAGCTAAAGAATATGAATACTAACAAAATGAACATTTCCTTACATAAAGTAGGACCTAAAAGTCGCATTTTTGTTTTCATTGTTGCCTGTTGTTTTAGTAAAGAAACGAAAGTAGCAATTATATTTAACGTGGTAAATGAATCCCAAGAATTTAGTTAATCAATAGTTTCAGATTGTCGTACAACCGATTATTCATAAAGGACATTTAAGATAATTTGCTTACTTTGGTAATTGATATAACTGCTCAAAACACAAAAAGAATGAACTACACAGAGATTCACAATAAAGTAATATCGTTTCGCAAAGAAAGAAACTGGAAGCAATTTCATCAGATTAAAGATTTGCTTTTAGCTCTAAACATTGAAGTAGCGGAATTGCAAGAACTTTTTCTATGGAAGGATAAGGAACAGCAAGAAAAGATAAGCCAAAGTGATTTGGAAGATGAATTAGCCGATATTGCTATTTACCTGATATATATTTCAGAACATTTTGGTATAGATTTGTTGGAGGCCATTAATAAAAAAGTGGACAAGAATGCGTTAAAATACCCTGTGGAAAAAAGTTTTAATTCCAATAATAAATACAATGAACCCGCTTTATTCATACCTGAGCACAGCGAAAGGTGTGAATGTGCGATGGGC
>DYQV01000054.1:4569-12313 GCA_020719105.1 Rikenella microfusus | reverse complement strand
AAGACAAAAGAAGGAGTCCAGCGAATAATAGGATTGCTAAAAATGTAGTTTTCATATAGTTTAAATTTTCGTAAAATTTATGATGCATTAAGTAGATAAAAGTAATATTTTTATGTTTGCTAAATATACTCAACATTGAGTATTTTAGCGCAATTTAATTCACTCCAAAATAACACTTGGCTTTGAAGAATTTATGGATAAAGATAATAAAAACTATAATTTGCTATTCAAGTTTATCGAAACCTATGAAAAGGATGGTTTCAAAGGGATAAACCCATCTGATAAATTGATACTTGAGATTGATAAATTGATGGAAAAGAACAATCAGTTTTTTACAGTAGCTGATTTGATTCAAATGAAGGTAATCTATACCAGCAAGCAAAGTGCTTCCATTATAGGTGTTGAGTCGACTGAAGTAACCCCGTATCACTTTTTTGAGGTAACCCATCCTGACGATATCCTTCGGCATAGCTTAGGGAGAACTAAATTGTTTAAAATGGCACAGGAATTTTTTATGGCAGAAGATGGAAAGGCTCTTTTGTCAACAAATCTAAAAATCCGGAATGCAACAGGAAGTTACTCCAACCTCCTATTTCAATGCTACCTTTTTTATTCAAAAACACCATATAAAACGGTGTATTTAATTCAAGTACACACCAATATTGATAATATTAGAAATATTCAGGATAAGTATCATTATTACATCGGAAACGATTTTTCATATTTTAAATATCCCGATGAAGAAATGATGAACAAAGGCATTATTTTTACTAAACGTGAATTTGAAATTATCCGATTTATCGCACATGGCCATAGCAGTGCCCTAATTGCTGAAAAAATATATATTAGCCTCCATACCGTTAATACACATAGGAGAAATATTTTGAAAAAGTCTGGAAAAGCCCAGCTATCGGAGGTGGTTTATGAACTCAAGGAACAAGGGATTATTTGAATAATTACCATTGGTTTAATATGACTTTTAATTTTAAATCCTTCGCTTTCAGCACAAAAAATTCAACTTAAAGACTACTTTCCTAAGGCTTTTAAAGTCCAATTTCAAAAACATGATACCCCCAGGCTGGCATATCAAGATAGAGTCCCCCTGAAATCAGTTCACTGCCATGCCGATCAAAAAAGGTCTCACCCATCATATCCCTAAGGCAGAGTGTATGGCCCGAAAGCTCTGCGTATGGTAACCGGACATAACACTGGCTTTGATACGGTGCATAATTGACGGTCACTAAAATTCGCTTTTCATCAGTTCCTTCCCACGAAAACACCAAGTATGAATCCCAGGAACTGTTTCCATCCCAGGCCTGCTCTGCTTGAAGCAACTGCCATTTGCCATTCCGGAAAACCGGATTTTTTAGCACGGCCAGCAGATTGAAATAAAACTGTTGCAACTCTTCTATCACGGGCTCTTTTGGGGCACGCACCAAATGAGGGGAAATGCGTTTTTTCCGGCCTTCGGATTGGCCCTGATGAAAAAACCGCAACCCGGGTGATAAATAGGTGATGATGGCGGCGGCCTCATGTTTGCTTTGCCCGAAAGCCAACGTGGCCCGAGGCTCATCATGATTCTCAAGGAACCGGGCCAGTTTGTTTTGATAATCCAATCCGGCATAAAAATGTTCCCTTACCGGTTTGGCATGCCCTTCATGCAGGCGGTCGTAGAGTCGCTTATCGTAGGCATAATCGAACCCCAATTGCTGCAGGTCCCACTCCATATCCCAATATACCTCAGCCATAAAACAAAAATCGGGGGATTTGGCACGAACCGTTTTTATGGTTTCATTCCAGAAAGGTTGTGCTTTCCTGCCCCAGGTTCGTTCAAACACATCGGGCAAAATAAGCATAGCCATGTCGCAGCGAACGCCATCACATTGGCCGGCAATTCTTACCAGCTCTTGCTTCATGGCTTTGGCTGCATCCGGGTTGCTGTAATCGAGCTGGACCGTATCGGGCCAACCTGAAAAATAAGGATCGCGCCCATAAGCAAAAACCAGATCGCCCTGTTTCCGTTTTACCCGGGTATAGTTTTGTGGATTTTGCTCTAGATCGGTTTCATTGCCGTTAATAAAAAACTCTGGATGCTCCTCCACCCACGGATGGTCGGGACCCATGTGGTTGGGAACAAAATCGAGCATTAGTTTCATTCCCCTTTTTTGAAGGCGTGCCCGGAGTCTTTTAAGGGCTTCGTCACCTCCAAGATCGGGATGTACCCTATAATCGGCAATAGCAAATCCGGAACCGGCAATATCCTGTTCCCTAAGGTCGGGCAATGTTTTTTCATAATCCTGCCGCCATTCTGGCATCATTCGCGAGATTCGTCTTCCCATTTCGCCGGTGGTCCAAACGCTGAGGAACCATATCCAGTCGAAACCCAGCGAGGCCAAGTGATCCAATTCGGAATCGGGAATGTCATCCAGGGTGGCTTTTCGTCCTAACTGACCCGATATTTCAGTAAGCCATACACGCGTATTAATCTGGTAAAGCGAGGAATAAAGAGGTTGTTTCATGGTTTTTTTACGGTTTTGCCGTATCTCCGTGGTTAAATTGGTTCGAATACTTTTTGAATTAATGTCACAATTTTTTAAATTTTTCCGTTTTTGGCGCATGAATCATTTGTAGTAAAATCAATTTAATTGCTTGCGCCCACAAACTCCCACAACTCAAATACCTGGTGCGTTGCACCGGGCTATATTCTTTCAGGCTTACAGCCTGAATTTACGCATTTTTTTTATTTTCATCTTTCTTTCCTTTTTGGAAAGCGGCACTCACACCCTCGCCCAAAAGCTGCTTTTCATCAATAAGCCCATACAGCTCAATAAGCTTAGCCACTAGCCCGGTCCAGCCGGTTTGGTGGCTGGCACCCAACCCGGCACCGTTATCGGCATGAAAGTACTCGTAAAAAAGAATCAGGTTGCGCCAGTGCGGATCATTTTGGAATTTATCTGACCCCCCATACACCGGACGTTTACCTTGTTTATCACGGGTAAAAATGCAGGTTATCCGGTTACTGAGCTCTTTGCTTACCTCAAACAGGTTCATCATGTTGCCAGACCCAGTGGGGCACTCCACTTTAAAATTGTCGCCATAATATAGATAGAATTGTTGCAGTGCCCTGATAAGTAAAATATTGATGGGCATCCATACCGGCCCCCTCCAGTTGGAGTTACCGCCAAACATTCCGTTATCTGACTCCGCCGGCAGGTAATCAACCCTAAACTCGTGGCCATCGACATTCAGCACGTAGGGGTTTTTCTCATGAAACTTGGAAATGGACCGGATGCCATGGGGTCCGAAAAACTCGTTTTCATCCAGCATTTTCGAAAGTATCCGTTTAAGCCTTTCGGGAGTAACCAAGGCCAAAATGCCCCGCTCGTTTATGCCAAAATGCCCCGGCCCTGTTGGATGTATCGACTCCATTAAATCGGGCATCCGTCGCTGGTTTTCCATAATCACAGCCATGGCAGCCGGGACTTGCTCACGCTGTTCCTTTTCTACAATGCTGGTGGCACAAAGTGGAAGTAACCCTACTAAAGAACGTACTTTAAGCCTTTTGGCGCTGCCATCGGGCAACCGCAACAGGTCGTAATAAAAACCATCTTCCTCATCCCACATGCCATCGGAGCCTTCAGCATTCATAGCCTTTGCAATGAACATGAAGTGCTGTGTAAATTTAACAATCATTTCTTCATACGATTTGTCGTGCAAAGCCAGTTCGTAAGCCAGTTCCAGCATGTTCTGGCTAAAAAGGGCCATCCAGGCAGTACCGTCGGCTTGTTCCAGATTGCCTCCGGTGGGCAACGGCGCACTTCGGTCAAAAATACCGATGTTATCGAGGCCCAGGAAGCCCCCCTCAAAAACATTCTTACCGTTCCGGTCTTTACGGTTTACCCACCAGGTAAAATTTATAAGCAGTTTGTTGAATGTTGCTTTCAAAAATTCAATATCCGACTTACCATGCAACGCTGAATCCACCCGATGCAAAAACAGACTGGCCCAGGCATGGACGGGAGGGTTTACATCGCTGAAATTCCATTCGTAAGCCGGCATCTGTCCGTTTGGGTGCAGGTAAATGGAGCGCAGCATCAGTTCCATCTGCTCTTTGGCAAAATCGGGATCCACAATGGAAAGCGGCACCGTATGAAATGCCAAGTCCCAAGCAGCATACCACGGATATTCCCACTTGTCGGGCATGGAGATAATGTCCTTATTGAACATGTGGTACCAGTCGGAATTGCGTGCGCTTTTATATCCTGTATGCAACGGGTTCGATTGGTGTTCATCGAGCCAATTGTCGCCATCGAAGAAGAAAAACTGCTTGCTCCAGAGCATCCCGGCAAGGGCCTGGCGCATCACATTGGCCTCATCATCGCTTACATTTGGCGGTGTAACCGATTTATAAAATTCATTGGTTTCGCGGAGTCTGTTGGCAAATACGTTATCAAAATCACTCCCAAAGGGAGTTTTTATAATTGTATCCCCTTTTTTTGTTAACCGTAACCGGATAATGGCAGTTTGGCCAGCTTCAATAGTTACTTTGTAGTGTGCCGAAGTTTTAGTTCCTCTATTTTCGGGGTTAACGCTATCAGTTTTACCATTAACAATAAAGTCGTTAATGCCGTCTTTAACGTGAAGGCTTTCGTTTTTTTGCCCGGGGAAAAGTTTTTCGTGATTGGTTTCGTTTTCAGTAAATAACAGCGACACCTCTCCCTCGCAGGATAGGGTGAAATCGCCCAGTGTTGCATGATGAACAGCGACTGTGCTAACCCCTTTTGTTGATTTAATCTTCTCAAGGGTTGGTTTTTCATCGGCACGGTTTGATTCGGTAATCCACTTTGACCAATCGTTGCGGAACCAAAGGGTTGGGAGCAGATGCAAATCAGACGGTTCCGGACCCCGGTTCACAGCGCTTATCTGAATCAAGATATCTTCCGGACCGTCTTTGGCGTATTCAATAAACACATCGAAATAGCGATCCTCTTTAAATACCCCCGTATCGAGCAATTCATATTCCATCTCTTTTCGTGTACGTTGCCCATTAACCCTTACCAGTTCATCGTACGGATAAGTAGCCTGCGGATATTTGTACAGGTATTTCATATAAGCATGGGTGGGTGTGTTGTCGAGGTAGAAGTAGTATTCCTTAACATCCTCGCCGTGATTGCCCTGGTTGTTGGTCAATCCAAAGAGCCGCTCCTTTATAATCGGATCTTTTCCGTTCCAAAGAGCTATTGCAAAACAGAGGTGCTGCTTGTCATCGGAAATACCCGCTATACCGTCCTCGCCCCAGCGGTAGGCCCGTGAGCGGGATTGGTCGTGGGTAAAGAAATTCCAGGCATCGCCATTTGGGCTATAGTCTTCGCGAACGGTTCCCCATTGGCGCTCGCTTACATAAGGACCCCATTTTTTCCAGGGGGTTTGGTTTTCCTTTGCATCATTTAACCGTGTTTTTTCCATATTAATGCTTTTTAATAGAAGTATTGTTTAAATATCAGTAATCGGGTTGTTTAAAAAGTTTCAGAAGCGGCTAAATAAAAACCAAACGATTGTTCGCCAAACCCAAAGTCAACGGCCAAGTTGGTGCGGGAATACTTATCGGCTTTTATCCGAAATCCAAAACCATAACTGGGTTTAATGGATTCGAATAATTTCAAATCCAGGTAAGGATTATTAGCGGTTGTAGCATTTACAAACAGAACGCCTCCTAAAAGGCCGTTACATGGTGAAATGGGAAAACGGTATTCGGCTTCGCCATACACCATATTATTTCCGCGGAAACGCCCCTGGGTATAGCCTCGGGCACTTCTACCGCGTTGGTCGTAAGCCGTTGCAGGCAGTATCATGTATGGTAAGGTGCCTTCATCAGAAAAGTCGCCCAATGCCCAAAAAGCCAACAAATGGCTTGGATTCTTTTGCGATAACGGATGAAAGCTCCGCCATTCTACATGAAACAAATTTGAATTCCGATCGCTGCCAATGAACTTAAAACCCCCATGCCAGTTAATGGAAAGATAATAACCCTTGTATGCCTGAATCATATTGTCGCGCTTATCGATAACAAAACTGGCACCTAATGAAGACACCAAATAATTCTTTGTATCAAATCCATTGGTGTCGTTGTATGCGTAATGGCTGGTAATTAAGGAATTGCTAGGGTCCAGTCGAAGTTTTTCGTCCACAATCTTGAAATAGGAATCAAATTGGTATCCAAGGCCAAGATACATTTTATCGGCAATTTTGAATCCTACGGTTTGATGAATGCGGGCCATATCAAAAGTCATGGGCTGTGTTAATGAATCGGAAGTGGTTTCAATTCCTCCCAAGCTGTACTGATAATCAATAATTCCTCCATCGGGGGAGTTGGTGCCCAAGCCATACGTGGATTGCGAGAAGATTAAAAACCGCCAGTCACCGGTTAAGAAGATTCGGTCATTCTTTGTATAAATGTTGTTCTTTAGCATGAATATAAACTGATTCTTTGTGGTGTATTGAAGGCTACCCATAACTAAAGAATAGGTAGGGCTTTGCAACATTTTAAAAGCATATTGGCCACCTACACCCATCATAAATCCTGTAGCCGGATTTGAACCAATAATAGGCAACAATAATAAGGATCCCTCGCCCTCCTTTTTTATTTTAGCGGGTTTGTTTAAGGCCCCCCTGATTACATCAGAAATGTCCCGCCCGGGGCAATTGGAATTGGTTTGAACGGATAATGAATCCTGGGCCCATAGAATCTGTGGTCCAAACAAAATAACGAGTAATGATAATAGTAAGGTCTTAATTCCATGTCTGTTCGCCATAATCATACTTTTTAATCGGGTAATCCTGTATTATTTAATTTGGTTGAAAAAACGGTTAAATTAGGGTCAATAAAAATATTGGGTTTTGTGAAACCAATACCTTATGAAAGATACGGAAAATAAATGGAAGAATGCAGTGGTCCCATCAATAGATTTCAAAAAAGTGCAACATAGAAGCGGCTGAAACCTCATAGACAAATACTAATTTGGTGATAATATTAGAAAGTTCAGAAACAGTTTTACTTGCTTGAAAAAGTTACTATCCTAATATATAAATCAATACACTCAAAAACAAAATCCATTATTCGGATTCTACTGATTTTTCTGGTAAGCGTATTTCTCCCTGATATGATATGGTACTCCTATTGACACAGGAAACAGTTAACGTTCCGGAACCGTCGGTAAAAACTGACAGTGTAATGGAATAGCTATCATTCGGGCTTTTTACTTTGGCCTTAATTTCATAATTCCTCTTTCCTTTTTCCATGGTAAATTCAGTGGGCTTTCCTTCAAAAATTAGTCCTGATCCCGATTCATAATTTGCTCCGCTGTAAGCACGGCCAAAGAAAGGCATACGACCTTCAATTGAATCGGGATGAAATTTCAGATAGTTTGGATTGCCAGTTAAATCAACCGAAGGGCCACTTGATGGCAATGCCCTTTGTGCAACAAATACAAACTCTTTGGAATCAAGCATTCCCTGAACTTCCTTTTCCCTTTCAAGCTTTTTGGCTTGCTTTTCGGCTTTTCTATCGGTTTTTTGAGCACTAACTGATAACGGACCCAAAAGAACCAGCATAACCCATACCATAATATTTTGCTTCATATACCATATTTTTGTTATCAAAATAAAATCCCCATTTTCAATACTAATTTACCATTTTCAATACTAATTTACCATTTTCTCATAACCAGCCGCCCAATTTTGCACA
>DYQV01000054.1:0-4469 GCA_020719105.1 Rikenella microfusus | reverse complement strand
CCATTTTCAATACTAATTTACCATTTTCTCATAACCAGCCGCCCAATTTTGCACATTTAAATCGTTGGGGTAATATGTTTTAAGTGCAATGATGTATGGAGCAGCCTTTTGAATTTCTTGAAGGGAAAGATAATGTGAAAACATGGCATAAAGCAGATCGAAATTTTTAGGATCTTGCTTAAGCCCCTCTGCAAAAGTGGCTTCACACTTCTCATTTTTACCAATTTGTTTATACATTAACCCAAGATTGTAGTAAACTCTAATGGTTGCATCCTGTTTTGTTTTTGCTTTTTCAAGCATATCAATGGCCTCTGGGTATTTATTTTGTTCGCCATACAAAAGTGACAGATAATAATACCCATCAATTACTTCGGGGTTGGTGTTTACCATTTCCTGAAACAGGGTTTCTGCTTCATTCAACTTGCCTTGCTGGTAATAAATCATGGCTAAATTTGATTTGGCCGGATAGATAAGGTAATCTAAAGCTATGGACTCCCGGTAATTGATTATTGCATTGGTTACATCGCGATTCTTCATATAGAAATTACCGAGGTTGTATCGCCCAGCCGGAAAATCAGCCGCATACTCAAGTGCTTTTTTATATTCGGTAAGAGCCATTTGAAATGCTGTGTATTGTGTTTCATTAAAACGATTCTTATCAAAACCAAAAAGCCGGTTGGCAGCTTCCATCCGAATGGCTTTAATAGGATCGGATAACAGGGGTAACAGATTATTGAACAATAAATTTGAATCGTTTGGATTATAGTTGTAAATAGCCGCATAGCGGATCAGTGGATCAAAATTATTCAGCGATTGCTCTACCGTTTTAATGGATGCCTCTGTTGGAAAATTAGGCAAATGTCCGATGGCCGTGGCTTTAACAATTTCTGGATATAGGTTACTGTTAATAAGGCGGATGAGTAAGGTATCGGTACCCGGTTTGTATTGGTTGGCATCGTTAAAAATGGTTCCGTAGTGCGACTTTTTCTTCTCGCCATACCATTTATTTACATAGGTAAGTGCCCATCCGTTGGTTTTATCATCGTGGCAATTGGTGCAAGCATTGGGTGTTCCCAGTTGAATGGACAAATCCGGCCGGGGAACTCGAAAACTATGGTCAAAACGATGGTCAATTCCCATGAAATAGGCCCCCGGCATGTGACATTCCCTGCAAAGAGTCCCCGTGCCTACTTCCATGGTTTCCCCTTTGCTATTTATAAACGATTTACCTTCCTGACCCTTACTTTTATGATGATGATGGTTAAAGGTATCGTAATCTTCGGGTTTATGACATTGGCTGCAAAGTGCATTGCCTTCGAATTTGCGCTTTAAGCTGTGGGGGTCGTGACAATCGCCACAACGAACATCTTTCATAAACATCTTACTTTGGGTAAAGGAAGCATATTCATAATCCTCATTTAAAAACTGTCCATCTGCATGATAGTTGGGGGGAATGGGCATTTGTGGTATGGCATAGTTCAAAAATTCGTTAGTGTTGTGCCTGTTATCATCCATTGAGGAACGCCTTGCGTGGCAGGGTGCACACGATTCAACATATTGCCTCGCAGTAACATTACCTGTTTTTAGAACCAACCCGGCATTTTCAACCTTTTCACGATCCAACTCAGGCAGTTTTGCCCACTCCAGATGCACCGAACCCGGGCCATGACAAGCTTCACAATTCACATTAATATCGGTGAAAGTGGTTTGATACGACTTGGTATTCAGGTCGAAATTTTTGTTCAAATTGGTGGAATGACACTCAGCACACATGCTGTTCCAGTTTTGTGATTGATTGGTCCAATACAACCAGTTATCTGGCTTTAAATCCTCCTTTGTGTAAACCATGGATGCCATGTGAAACCACTTTTTGTCGCGCGAATTCCAAGCAATAGGTAGGCATTGGTACTTGCCATTTTCAAATGCAATCAGATATTGTTGAAGCGGACGGATTCCAAAGGTATAGCTGATTTCAAACTCCGCCATCTTACCCCCAATTCCCTCAGTAAAAACATAAAATTTACGGTCGCGCTTATAAAACTTGGTGTTTATGCCGTTATAAGTAAATGTTGCATCGTTAAAATCGCCTAAAACGATGGAATCGCTGGCATGAGCCATAGCCAATTCGTGGTCGCTCCCTTTCCATAGCTTATACTCCTTTTGGTGACATTCCACACAGCTTTTACCACCGGTAAATGCAGAGACCTGCTCCATTTCGGGGCTTGATTTCTTTTTTTTAAGAAGCGATAGTGGAATGGCAGTGACTATCAGAAATGTGGCCACAATACCAATTATTTTGTAGGTTTTTGTCATAAAATATTAAGCATAAATGAGTTGTTCTTTTCTAACGGAGTTCCGGTCTTTTAAATTACTGATATCCACTTTTACAATCCCTTTTTCAATTAAAACCGGATAGTAATTTAGCGGTTTCGTTGCGGGGGGATTCAGTACTTCACCGGCTATATCGAACGCCGATGAATGGCAGGGGCATATAAATTGGTTTTTAGCGTCTTCCCACGAAATGGAGCACCCCAAGTGGGTACACCGAATGGAAAGTGCCATAAAACCTCCATCCTGAAGGCGTACCAGATAAAAATGCCCTCCCATAAAAGCGCTTACTGTATTGTTTTTAAAATCATTTACGGTACCTGCTTCAAAAAGGCGGACGGAGTTATTCTTTTCTTTCTTTTTGTTTGAAAAAAAGTAGGAACCTATAATTACCACTACCTCAATCAATGCAATTACACCGAGCCCTTTCCATACCAAGGTCAGAAAGTCGCGTCGCGAAATGGGTTTTTTATTGCTATTATTTTCTGTTTTGCTCATACTCTGCTAATTAAATATTCCAAGGCATCATTAACTCCATATTTTTGCCTCTAAAAAAGATACCTGTTAGGGTGAGAATGACAAAGGCCACCAAGATAAATACAAAAATGGCTTGAATTTTCTCCTCTTTTAAAAGTTTGGATGAATGCAACCTATATTTGAAAAATAGCCAAACCAATCCAACCATTATGGTTATAGGAATCAACCCGTTGCTAAGATAACCTGGAAAACCAGGCAATAATTTTTCAAACCTCACAAAACCAGGACTCAAAAGAATTCCTAATATAGTAAGGATGAATGAAAAAATAGCGGTTTGTAGAGTGGTGTTCTTTCCCTTTTCAGATAAAAACCATTTACCGGTGGGTTCTTTATCGTAGTTGAAATAAGGAATCCAAACTAAAAAAAGTAGGATTCCCATTGGAATAAGTATGGCTGCAAAAATAGGATCGAAATGCAAAAGCAACTCCTGCAACCCGGCAAAGTACCAAGGGGCTTTTACCGGATTAATACTGCCGGTGGGATTGGCTTTTTCAAGCAACGGTGCATCGAATATTAGGGCCAATACAAAGAGCAATGCCACAATTACCAATGCCACAATACCTTCTTTATGCACTAAATGTGGCATAACATCTACCTTCTCCGATTTCTGATTTTGCTCTTCCAAAATTATTCCCCCAGCTTTACGAACCTTCCAAATGTGATAAAACAATAATAGAAGCAGAACAAATGGCAGCAGGGCTGTATGAAAAGCAAAAAAAGTATGCAACGTATTGGAATTTAATTCTTTGCCTCCAATTATCAGCTCATAAAAACTTTCGCCCACCCAAGGAATATAAAGCAAAATATTGGTAACCACAGTTACTGCCCAATAGGCTAGTTGATCCCAAGGCAACAGGTAGCCCGAAAAATTAAACATAAAAACAGTGACCAGCATCAACAGGCCAATAATCCAGTTGAAAGCACGCGCATCGCGATAAGCACTTGTAAAAAAAACCCGCAAAAAGTGCAGAAAAGTGGTTAAAATCAGCAGAATACTTCCCCAGTAATGAATGTTCCGGATAAATTGCCCAAACAGCACTTGGGAGTTTAAATTAACAATGGATTGGTAAGCCTCAAATGTGGTTGGGATGTAGTAAAAGCGGAGTAAAATTCCGGTAAGCGCCTCTAATACAAACAGAAGAACAGCCATTCCACCCAAACCAAAGGTGCGTGTGAATTTTAGAGCTGCCGGATTTATTTTTTTTGGATGAAAATGTAATAAAAAAGAAAGCATTTATCTGATTTAGTTTATTGTTGGTTTTTAATGAAAGTCCCAAATTTCGTATTTTTTTTTTAATCTGACAGGTTTTTATTTATAAAGCTGACAGCTTTATAAATACTCCTCCAGTTCAACCACATCCTGTTTAGCTTGTTGTACCACTTGCAAATAATTCCTGTAGATAAACAGTTCCATAACTTCCTCTCTCATTAATTTGGTTTCTAATTCTACTTTGACAAATTAGAAAAATTGGTGTGAATTTGGAGCTTTTGTGATCTGGTGGCTAATAATATCGCCACTAAAACACCAAGTATCACCAAAAAGAAAAACTAACCCGGATTATTCAAGAATAATCCTGACGATAAAGCTCCTCCTCAAAATTGGG
>DYQV01000053.1 GCA_020719105.1 Rikenella microfusus | reverse complement strand
CAAAAAACCGGAGAACAGAAATTATTCTCACTCCAAAATTGGATGAATTGTTTCAGATTCTAGAAACCAATTAAAACAGCATGTTAAGAGCCAAAAAATCCCTGAAGAAATACTGTTTTTTCAGGGATTTTTTGTTTTTGCAATTTCTTATTCAAATATTTCAACGTTACGGGTTATTGTATATTCTTGCAGCAAACGATGATAATTATTATATTTGTATATGTCAAAATCTAAAAAATATAAAACTTTCGCTGAACTAAAGGAGTCTATAGTTAGTTCTCCGACATCAGAGAATCGTATCGATGAAATGATTGCGGATTTAGATGATTTTGTAAAAAAAATTAAGCGCTCTAAAAAAAATGCTGCTATTAAAGGGGAAAAAATTCAAACAGGGTAAATGAAAAGTTTAATAGAATGCACCAAACATAATTGCAAAATATTAAACAATCACGATGTCGAATATCTTATCGTTGGAGGAACTGCTGTTGCAGTCCATGGATATGCCAGATTATCATTAGCTTCAGATGGGTCGATTTTAGGAAAACATGATTTAGATTTTTGGTATAATCCAACTTATGAAAATTACTTTAAGTTATTGAAGGCTTTAAAAGATATGGGTTTTGAGAGTGATTTTAATGATGAAATTGATCCTGACCCAAATAAAAGTTTTTTCAAGTACGAATTTGAGGATTATAAACTTGATTTTTTGCCTAATATTATTGGACTCAACAAATTCTATGAATCATACAAGAATAGATATGTGATAACCCTTGATGGTATTGAAATCTCAATTATATCTTATGATGATTTAATAACCTCTAAAGAGTTTAGTAAACGCAATAAAGATAAGATAGATATTGAAATGTTGAGAAAGAATAAATCTGATTAACAACAACCTACATAGCGGGATAAAAAATATAGGGATTTGTGGGTTGCAAAAGTTATCGCCAACCTTTGGATGGATCAAAAGCACCTGAAGCAAGAACAAAAAACCGGAGAACAGAAATTATTCTCACTCCAAAATTGGATGAATTGTTTCAAATATTGGAAACAAACTAAATAGGGATATTTTCATGAAGAATCTCTGAAGAAATAGCACTTTTTCAGGGATTTTTTGTTTACCCTTATATCCCCATGTCACGGTGTGACTTGTTGATTTAATGGTACTTATTAAAACTTACATTGTTATTTTAATTAAAGAGTCACGCCGTGACTAACAGTATGTTAGATTTTTATATGCGGATTTAAGGTTTACAAATAAAGCTTGTTATGATTAGTCCTGAAAAAAGAGCCAATTTTACTGACGTTTTACAATTCTTAAGAACCATTACTTTACTAAAACTTTGGAATGGTTTTTTGCTCCGATTTAGTTACCTAATATCTAAAAACACAGGTTATTTTGTTCACTGGGGCAAACCAGAAAGCTTGAGTATTGAACCAACCAATCTTTGTAATTTAAAATGCCCGGAATGTCCTTCAGGCAATAACACCATGCAACGGGCCCGGATGTTTCTTTCCAAGGAGGCTTTTTTTAATACCATCGAACAAAGTTACAAACACGTTACTTCTTTACAGCTTTATTTTCAGGGCGAACCTTTTCTGCATCCGTCTATATTTGATTTTATAAAATTCAGCCATCAACACCGGATATATACTTCCACATCAACCAACGGGCAGTTTTTAACCTACGACAATTGCATTAAAATAATAGAATCGGGGTTGCATCGTTTAATTATTTCGTTAGACGGAATAACTCAGGAAGTTTATGAAAAATACCGGGTTGGTGGTAGCCTCGAAACGGTAATTTCAGGTATTAAAACTCTGGTTGATTTAAAAAAAGAAAAAAGAAGCAAAACCCCTTATTTAGTAATTCAGTTTGTAGTATTCAAAACCAACGAACACCAGATGGAATCGTTAAAACAACTGGCCAAAGAATGGAAAGTAAATGCTTTAAAATTCAAAAGTGCACAACTTGAAGACTTTGAAAACGGAAATGAATTAATGCCTATAAACAATAAATACAACCGATACAGAAAGGATGAAAATGGAACGTTTTCCTTAAAAAGAAACCCCAATTTTAAATGCCGAAGGATTTGGAATGGAAGTGTTGTTTCAGCCAATAATGAGCTACTACCTTGTTGTTTCGATAAAAATGCTTCTCATTCCTACGGTAATCTCAAGAAGGATTCCCTTAGTGTCTTGTTCAGAAGTCAAGAAGCCAATAGTTTCAGGAAACAAGTTTGGATGAAAAACAGGCAACCCGAAATGTGTAAAAACTGCACAGAAGGTCTCAAGCAAACCTGGTTTTAAGGCAGATTACATGTAAATTCAAAACTCTATAATAAAAAAATACCGCCCATTGGCGGTATTTTTTTACACTTTCATAATATCTTCTTCTTTCTTTTTAATTTTTTCGTCCACTTTGTGGTTAAAGGTATCGGTCAACTTTTGCACTTCATCGGCAGCTTCTCTTTCTAAATCCTCTGAAAGGCCCTCTTTTTTCATGTTCTTGAAATGCTCCAAAGCATCTCTCCTAGCGGCGCGAATCCCTACTTTAAAACTTTCCCCTTCATGTCGCGCTTGCTTCACCAATTCTTTTCGTCGTTCTTCAGTTAAAGGAGGAACGTTAATAATAATTACTTCTCCGTTATTTGATGGATTAAATCCTAAATTGGCATATAAAATAGCCTTTTCAATTGGGTCAATCATTTTCTTTTCCCAAGGTTGAATTTTAATAGTACGTGCATCAGGAGTATTAATATTGGCAACCTGAGTTATTGGTACCATTGAACCATAGTAATCAACATGAAGGCTTTCCAACATGCGTGGATCTGCTTTACCAGCTCTAATGTGTATCAGGGTTTCCTCCAGATGATCCAGCGTTTTGGTCATTGAATCACGGGTAACATCCATTATCATTTTAATATCTTCAGTCATCGTTTTGTGATTTAAATTTTAAAGTAAAGATATTTAATTGCTTACTAAAGTTCCAATTTTTTCGCCTAAAATAACCTTTTTCAGATTACCTTTCTTATTCATATCAAAGACTATAATGGGCATGTTGTTTTCTTTGCACATGGTAAAAGAAGTTAAGTCCATTACTTTCAGGTTTTTTTTATAAGCTTCGTCAAAGGTCAAGGTATCATATTTTATAGCATCCGGGTCTTTTTCAGGATCCGAAGTGTAAACTCCGTCAACCCGGGTTCCTTTAAGCATTACTTCAGCTTGCATTTCAATAGCCCGTAGGGCTGATGCGGTATCAGTAGTAAAATATGGGTTACCAGTTCCCGCTGAGAAAATTACTACATGTCCCTTATTAAGCAATTCCCGGGTTTTTTGCTTGCTATAAAACTCGGCAACGGGTTCCATTCTAATGGCTGCTAAAACAGTGGAATTGCATCCAACACTTTCTAATGCCGATTGCAAGGCCAAACTATTGATAACCGTTGCAAGCATGCCCATGTAATCTCCGTTTATCCTATCAAATCCAACTGCGGTGCCACTTAAACCACGGAAAATATTTCCCCCTCCAATAACAACACCAACTTGGGCTCCTAAGTCCACTACATCCTTAATTTGCTGAGCATATTCGTTCAAACGGATTGGGTCAATTCCATGCGAATTTTCGCCCATCAGCGATTCCCCGCTAAGTTTTAGTAATACTCGTTTATAGTTTAACATACTTTCAAAACATTTTATAGTACTAAGATACTACAATGAAACAAATTATTGGTTAACACGGCACAAAATTGCTAAAAATGGGATAACCATTTTGGCTTTTTTTCAAAAAAAAAGAGCCCTGAATTAGGGCTCTTTTAAGGTATTATTTTAAATTAAGCTTTTAATGCATAACGCTTCATTGCGGTAACGGTTAAGCCAGCACTTGCATTGGTCAGCACTTGTGCAATGGTTAACTTGTTATCTTTTACCGAGGCTTGGTTCAATAAAGTGCTTTCTTTGTAGAATTTACTTAAACGGCCTTGCGCAATTTTGTCAAGCATATCTTCTGCTTTGCCTTCCAACCTTGCTTTTTCTTTAGCAATAAGTAATTCCTCAGCTACCACTTCAGCAGGGACATCTTTTTCGCTGATAGATACCGGCGACATGGCTGCTACTTGCATAGCTACATCTTTGGCAATCTGAACATCAAAACCGGCTTTATTAAACCCGACCAAAGTAGCTAGTTTATTACCAATGTGAATATACGGTTGCACATATTCCGATACAATTTTATCGTAATAAGCAACTTCCATTTTTTCACCGGTAATACCACTTTGAATTAGAACCGTCTCTTCAACAGTTTTTCCATCCAAATCAAGTGATAGAAACGTTTTCAAATCGGCGGGTAATTTTGCCAAAGCCAAATCACAAATCTTGTGAGCTAGTTTAACAAAATCCTCATTTTTGGCTACAAAATCAGTTTCACAATTCAATGCTATAATAGCACCACTTTTCCCGTCATTACTTATTTTGGCAATAACGGCACCTTCTGTTGCTTCACGGTCGGCACGCTTATTTGCAATGGCTTGTCCCCGTTCACGTATAATTTGAATAGCACGATCAAAATCACCATCAGCTTCGGTAAGGGCTTTTTTACAATCCATCATACCGGCACCAGTAACTTTTCTTAATTTAGCTACATCAGCTGCTTGTACTAACATAAAAAAATTCTTTTAATTTGATTATTCTGCAATTTCAGTTTCTTCAACATCTAACTCAGGAGCATCTTCCAACTCAACTTCCGTTTCTTCATCGTTAGTTGATTTTTTTGCTACTGATTTTTTTGCTGTAGTTCTTGTTTCTCTTTTGGTATCCTTTTCTTTTTTGTCTTTATCTTGAGGAACCTCTTTATCTTTATCAACTTTACGTTCTGAAAGACCTTCTTCAATTGATTTTGATAAAGCATCAATTACAAGGTATATAGCTTTAGCGGCGTCATCGTTACATGGTATAACGTAATCCACCTGATTTGGATCAGAGTTAGTATCAACCATTGCAAATACAGGGATTTGTAGTCTCTTAGCTTCAGCAACAGCGATTTTTTCTTTTTGGATATCAACTATAAACAGAGCAGCTGGCAATCGGGTTAGATCGACAATACTACCTAAGTTTTTTTCAAGTTTTGTCCTTTGACGCATAATCTGCAATTTTTCCCTTTTCGATAAGTGATCGAAAGTACCATCTGTCTCCATTTTATCAATGGTTGACATTTTTTTTACGGCTTTACGAATGGTTGGAAAATTGGTTAACATACCACCGGACCAACGTTCGGTAACATAAGGCATATTAATCTTACTTACACGTTCAGCAACTATATCTTTGGCTTGTTTTTTAGTGGCCACAAAGAGTATTTTACGTCCTGATTTTGCAATTTGCTTCATGGCAGCAGCAGCTTCATCAATTTTTACCACTGTTTTATGAAGATCGATAATGTGTATCCCATTGCGCTCCATAAAAATATACGGTGCCATACGTGGATTCCACTTTCTTTTAAGGTGACCAAAATGTGCACCTGCATCTAATAATTCTTGAAAACTTACTTTTGACATTTTAATTTTTTTTAACTCGTTTACATTCTTAAAAAAGCAATCATTAAGTAGTTCTTAAATTAGATTTTGAGATTGTCAGATGTGAGATTTGAGATAGCAATCCATTATAATTCAATTGGTTCCTCTCATGTCTCATGTCTCATTGTCTCAATTCTAATTTTTAAATAGAAATCTTAACAATTTAGATACTAAACGAAATTCTGCAGTGCTATTAACGCTTACTGAACTGGAATTTCTTGCGTGCTTTTTTCTGTCCTGGTTTTTTTCTCTCTACTTCACGTGGGTCACGGGTAACAAATCCTGCGGCTCTAAGTTTACTGCGGCTTTCTTCGTTCATTTGAATTAAAGCTCTAGTAATACCTAAACGCACCGCTTCGGCTTGACCAGTAATTCCTCCACCATCCAAGTTCACTTTCACGTCGTACTTGTTGGCTAATTCCAGTAGGTTTAATGGCTGTAAAACAATGTATTGAAGAATTCCTGTTGGGAAATACTCTTTAAAATCTTTGTTGTTTACAGTTACCTTTCCTGTTCCTTCGCTCAAGTAAACGCGTGCGATTGCGGACTTTCTACGTCCAACTGCGTTAATCACTTCCATTTCTGTTATTTAATTGAATTTAAACTGATTTTTTCAGGTTGTTGCGCCTCGTGAGGATGCGTTTCACCTTCATACACAAATAAATTCCTGAAAAGTTGACGGCCTAATGTGTTTTTAGGTAACATCCCTTTTACAGCTTTCTCTACCATTGCTATTGGCTTTTTAGCCATCAGCTCTTGAGCCTTTACTATACGTTGACCTCCAGGATGTCCTGTATGACGAACGTACTCTTTATCACTCCATTTATTGCCGGTAAGCTGAATCTTTTCAGCATTAATTACAATTACGTAATCCCCGCAATCAACGTGAGGAGTGAAATCGGTTTTATGCTTTCCTCTTATAAGGAAGGCAACACCTGTAGCAAGGCGACCCAGCACTTCGCTGTTAGCGTCAATTACAACCCATTTTTTGTCAACGGTTGCCTTGTTTGCCGATTTTGTTTTAAAACTTAAAGTGTCCACTCTACTCCTAACTTTTTAATTAATACATAAATACACCGAAATAATATTTTTCGAATGTGGTCTGCAAAAATACAATTAATTCTTTAAACCACAATTATTATAAACAATTTTTGTTCATAACATAAAACCTACCAAGAATGCAGTCTTTCTCCTTTTTGTGAAAAAAATCATTGCTCTCGAAAATTCTTCCTATCCTCTTTAATTAAAAAATTGATCAATTTTGCATCCAAAGCAAACCTTTTTTACATTTTATATTCAAACTCAAACTATTTTTTATATTTTTGCCTAATTCATTAAAATAACTAGTCATGAAAAGAATTTCTAAATTAACATTATTAGTAGTATTTATTGGTTTGATGAGTTCATGTAACAACCCAAACTCTCAAAAAAAAGCGGCAGATAATGTAGATAATGTTGTGATGGAAGAAACCACAGAGATAATTTCAAAATATCCAATGCCTACATCGTATGAAGTAATTAATGCTTTGAATGAAAGTGGAGCCGGTTATATTTTCGACATCACTAACCCTCCAGAAAATGTAGAAAAATACATCAGCTTTAAACAAAAAGCAATAAATTTGGGCATTATTGGAGCCGATTTGATGTATTCCAGCATTTATCAAAAGAAAGATATCACTGCTGCCTATCTCGATAATTTTGTTCAGCTTATGGGAGATTTAGATATTTCTAACTTAAATCAGGGATTTTTTCAAAGGGTACAGGCCAATTTGGATAATAAAGATTCCCTAGTGCAGATTATTAAGGAGGCTCAATACGATGCTAATAAATATCTTAAAGAAACCAATAAAAACGAGCTGGCTTTGTATGTGTTAACCGGAAGTTGGATTGAAGGTACTTATCTTACCAGCGAAGCCATTCAATTTGCTAATGATAAAACAACAATATATAAGCTGGTTATTAAAAACAGACAATCATTGATTGATTTATTGAAACTTATGGAAAACTTTAAAGACCAACCTGATTTCAAAGATATTCATGCTTCGCTAGTTAAGATTGATGAGCTTTTTAATGTTTTTGAAAAGGATTTAAGTAATACAAAAAATATTGAAGAACTTAAACTTGCTATTCTTACATTCAGAAATAGTTTAGTATAAAAAACCTCAGAATATTTTCTAAAAGGGCGATTCATTGAAAAGAATCGCCCTTTTAGTTTATTGCCTTTTGTTATTCTAACATAAAAATGGTAATGAAATTATTTTTGGAGAGGAACCACATTTTGCTCTACTAAAAAATTTGTGTCAGATAATTTATCTGTCAATTTGTTATTAACATATACATTAAAAGATTCCGGTAATGGAATGTTTATATTAATGTAAGCCCAGTTACTAAAAACATCGGTGGTAATTAAGTCTGCTGGCCGATAAGGCAAATTGTATTCAAATAATTTGTTTTCTTCCTTATCACGAATGATAATAAAAAACATTTTATTGTTGGTTTCATATTGATCAAATCGCTCAACATAAAGTATAATCCGTCCACCAATGGCATCGGTTCGAATTCTATTCCGAGCGGCAATATATTTTTCTTTACTCCACTTTTCATTCTTAGCAGTATCTTGCATTAGCAAAATCAGTTGCTGATAATTCAAATAAGCTATATTCGTTTTAGGGAAAAGGCCTACCCCTAAATGAAATTCAAGTTCTGAAAATATCTCAGTTATTCGGTGTCCATAAGTTACATAGGTAGATCCCTCATAAAGCAGCATCCTTTTTAACGCTTCGTCAACCTGCGAAAAAGAGTGTAGGGACAGTATAAAAAGCGTTATGAATAGTATCTTTTTCATAGTTGCTTCATAAAACTATAGCTCGTTAATCTGGTTCAATTCATCCCAAATAGCTTTATTAAACAAACCCATGGAACGAATTTTATTATCGGCAATACAATATCCTTTATTATCAAAGTTTTCCTTATCCGGTACTGCCACAACCAACATTTTTGCTGCCTTACCAGCAATTACACCATAAACTGAATCTTCAAAAACCAAACATTCATTAACAGAAATATTTAGTCTTTTGGCTGTTTCAATAAATACTTCGGGGTGTGGTTTTCCATAATTCATAAACTCAGCGGATTGTACAACTTGAAATTTATCTTTTATTTCCAATTTTGTAAGCACTGCATCAATTAATGCATTGGATGATGCAGAAGCCAACGCCATGTGTATTTTCATTCCTTCAAAGAATGAGATAACTTCAAAAACACCCGGTAACGCTTTTCCATCTACTTTAACTAAGTGAGTAACTTCATTCATAATAGCCTCAACCGTTTCATCAATTTGGAGATTTACTTCTGGAAATATTTGGCTCCAATGGGTTACCACTTCGTCAACCCTCATTCCAGTGGTTCCACGACAATCATTTTCGGTTAGTATTATTCCCCGTTCTCTAAATATCTTTATTTCAGCTTTCCTCCATAAAGGCTCTGAGTCAATCAGCAACCCATCCATATCAAAAATAACGGCATTTATCATTGTATCAATTTTTGCTAAAAATACGGTATTTATTCAAAAAGTAATTCTTGTTTATTTCAATATGTATTGCAATAATCAGTTTAAGGAATCGATAGGTAATTTAGCTATATTTGTCGAATCATATTAAAAATGAGCTGCATTGAAAGGTACTGTAATAAAATCCACAGGAAGTTGGTATCTGGTAAAAGACGAAAAAGGAATTATTGTTGAATGTCGGATAAGGGGTAAGTTCAGGAATAAAGAAATCCGAACTACCAATCCTTTAGCCGTTGGAGATAAAGTGGAGTTTCAGGTTGATGAAAAGACCCAGTATGGGATAATAAATTTTATTGAGGAGCGGAAAAATTACATCATCCGTAAATCAATTAATCTCTCGAAGCAAGCACACATTCTTGCTGCAAATGTTGACCAGGCTGTTATACTCGTTACTTTGGTAAAACCGCGTACTTATCCCGAATTTATTGATCGGTTTTTAGTTTCTGCAGAAGCATACAGCATTCCCGCTAAAATTATTTTTAATAAAACGGACCTTTATTCCGCAATTGAAAATGTTGAAATGGAACAGTTGCTAAAGGTCTATCGGTCTATTGGATATGAATGTTATACCATTTCGGCTCTTCTTAATCAAGGAGTTGAAGAAATCAATCAATTGTTGTCGAATAAAATTTCGGTAATTGCAGGTCATTCCGGGGTGGGGAAATCAACCCTAATTAACACGATTGATCCCCTGCTGAATTTAAAAACATCAGAGATTTCTGAATCTAATGAATCAGGGAAGCATACTACAACTTTTCCTGAAATGCATGCCTTAAGTAATCATGGGTACATTATTGATACGCCTGGTATAAAAGGCTTTGGAATTATTGATATGGACAAAGATGAAATTGCCCACTATTTTCCAGAAATTTTTGCAGTCATTGATGGATGCCAATACTATAACTGCACCCATTCGCATGAACCGGGCTGTGAAGTAAAAAAGGCTGTTGAACTTGGCAAAATTGCTGAAAGCCGTTATAAAAGTTACTTAAATTTACTGCTTAACGACGAAGATGAAAAATACCGTATCACTTAAGTTAAATCCAATAATTTATACTCTAATAATCATATTACCATTTATTTCGTGCCAAAACCCGGAATTAAAAAACAATCTACCTAAATTAGATGACCCCATAGTTACAACCGCTCCACATAAAAGCACTCCTCCATTAAAAAGAACTAAAATATTTGTTCCACTTACGAACGAAAATTTAAAAACAGAGCTCACTAAGTTTGGTTCTGAAAACCCTGAAACATTGGTTTTAATGAAGACACCTAAAGGAAACATTAAAATAAAACTCTATGAAAATACTCCTTTGCACAGAGCCAATTTTATCCGATTAATTAAAAATGATTTTTACAAAGGAACCATGTTTTACCGGGTGATAAATCATTTTATGATTCAAGGCGGGGATTCCGATGATTGGGAACGGCAAAATATTAAACAAAAAATGGGGAGTTATACATTACCCGCTGAAATAAGAAAAGAAAACATACATAAAAAAGGAGCTCTTTCTATGGCACGTGAATATGAGAATAATCCTGAGAAAAGGTCCGTTTCCTTTGAATTTTTTATTGTTCAAGGAACAAAATATACCGAAGGGGAATTATTAGGAGCACAACAACAATATAGATTGACTATAACCGCTGAAAATAAAATTATTTATAAAACAGAGGGAGGCACCCCTCATTTAGATGGCCAGCATACGGTTTTTGGTCAGGTAATTGAAGGCTTTGAAGTGATTGATACCATAGCCGCAACTAAAGTGGATGAAGGAAACTGGCCCATTGAAAACATTACCCTTGATTTTGAAATTCTAAAGTGATTTTTTTTGTACCTTACTCTTTCTAAAAATTAAAAAATTATGAATCTACTACTTATCAGCAATTCAACCATGTCAGGTGAACCCTATCTTGATTATCCAAAACAAGATATTGCCAACTTTTTAGGAACTAAGCCAATAAAAGCGTTATTTATTCCTTATGCAGGAGTAACCCTTACATGGGACGATTATGAAACTAAAGTTAAAGAACGGTTTAATCAGGTAGGTCATGATATCATTTCTATTCATAAATTCGAAAATCCAATAAATGCAATTGAGGAAGCTGAGGCCATTGTTGTTGGAGGAGGAAACACCTGGCGATTGCTACAAAAAGTACGTGAAAATGGTTTAATTAATCCTATTAAGCAAAAGGTCGCTTCAGGAACCAAATACATTGGTTGGAGTGCCGGATCGAACCTTGCGTGCCCAACCATAAAAACAACCAATGATATGCCCATTATCGATCCAAAGGGTTTTGAAGCAATAAATTTAATTCCATTTCAAATTAACCCTCATTATTTAGATGCCAATCCAGCCGGTCATGGCGGTGAAACCCGAGAGGACCGGATTTTAGAGTTTTTGGAAGTTAATCAAAAGGTGACGGTAGCTGGTTTACGGGAAGGTTGTATGTTTATTGTTAAAAATCAGACAATTACTTACAAAGGGAAATTGCCCCTTCGGGTTTTTCAATATGGCAAGAAACCCTATGAAGTAGAGCCTTCGGGAAATTTTAATTTTTTACTAAATTCCGAAGTTTAAAATTTTATGAAATTGCTGCGTTACCTCTTAATTGGATTTATTTGCTTTTCCACCACGGTAAATTCACAAATTTTGATTCCAAAAAAAGACTATGTGCCGGAGATTCGACAATCAAGATACAGCTTTGCTCTTAGTTTAATTTCAGGAGCAAATTCCGACATGGTATCTTTTGGAATTATGCGCCAAAATCCGGACAGTAGTTGCGAAATGCTGTTTTTAACTAAAGATGCTTTTATCAGGCAAGTATCGGGAAATGAAACATCGAGGGCAAATCCAAACAAGATCAATTACTTTTTAGAACATCAAATTGATCCGAAAATTTTAAATGAACTTTGGCGCTTAAAACATGATGTGTTTCCTTATGGAAAAAATGAACAAATTGGATGGGGAACAAAATTAGGAGTGCCATCAGAGGCTCAATTTGAATTATTGAAAGAGTTTGGACTCAATAAAATGTCGGACTATGTGTATGGTGAAAATCTATGGCGTTTGTTAAAAAAAATTAATGATCCCCTTTGGACAGGGACTTATCAATTACGAAAACCCTAAGCCTTTTATTATTAGCCCGCTTTATTCATACCTGAGCACAGCGAAAGGTGTGAATGTGCGAGGGGC
>DYQV01000438.1 GCA_020719105.1 Rikenella microfusus | reverse complement strand
TTAAAATCCCGTGGCTTTTTTGTTGAATCACAAAAGCAAATAAAGGTATATTATAAAAAACAGGAGGTTGGTGAATATTATCCCGATTTAATAATTAATGAAAAAGTAATTATTGAACTTAAAGCCGCCGAAGCCATTGCATTGGAACACGAATGCCAACTTATCAATTATTTGAAAACTACCGATAAAGAAGTAGGCCTGCTTTTGAATTTTGGGAAAAAACCAGAAGTCCGGCGTAAAATTTTTACAAATGATAAAAAAAAACAAACGATTAACCCGCTGTTAACAAAGAAAATCATAGTTTTAACCCGTGAAAATCTGTGAATGAAATTTGTGTTATCAATGTTCAAAAAAATACCATTAAAATCAAAGAATGAAAGTAATTGACCTAATTAATAGCCGTAAAAACACCCTTTTTTCAATTGAAATAGTTCCTCCGTTGCGGGGAAACAATGTGGAAGGAATATACCAACGGATTGACCAATTGATTGAGTTCAAGCCTGCTTTTATAAACATTACCTATCATAAAGATGAAGCGACCTATTCGCAGTTAAAAAGCGGTAAAATCATAAAGCGGACCATCTCAAAACGGCCAGGAACTGTTGCTCTTACGGCATCCATTATGAATAAATACAAGGTGGAAGTAGTGCCTCATTTAACGTGTGGTGGTTTTTCAAAAGACCAAGCCGAAAATGCGTTGATTGACTTTAACTTTTTAGGGATTGAAAACCTGCTTGTATTGCAAGGCGACGGTGGCAAGGACAACGATGTGTTTATCCCCGATCCCGATGGCCACCGATATGCCGTAGAACTGGTGGAACAGGTGGTAAAAATGAATCAAGGGAAATACCTCGACGAAAACATGGAACAGGGAAATCCTTCAAACTTCTGTATTGGCGTGGCTGGTTACCCCGAAAAGCATTATGCAGCAGCCAGTCTGGAATCAGATATTCAGTACCTAAAAGCCAAAGTGCTGGCCGGTGCCGAATACATCGTTACCCAGATGTTTTTTGATAACCAATATTATTACGATTTTGTGAAAAAATGCCGGGCAGCAGGTATCGAAGTCCCCATAATCCCAGGATTAAAACCCATTGCACTGTTGAACCAGGTAGAGGTGCTTCCAAAATTGTTCCACTTGCACATGCCCGAAGATCTGACCAAAGAGATAAACCGCTGCAAAGACAATAAAGAAGCACTGGAAGTAGGCACCCGGTGGAGCATTGAACAATCGAAGGATTTGATTAAAAACGGAGCCCCGGTGTTGCATTTTTACACCTTGGGAGCCGGTAACAGCATCCGAAAAATAGCTGAAGCAATTTTTTAATAATTCAATCAGAGGATAAAATAATTAGGTGTTGAATCTTAATCTTAAAAACTGTTAATTCATTGTCTCGGTAGCTCAAGATGAATGCTCTGCATTATTTTGAGCTTTCTTTTTTAGTAACATATCGCTTGCATTCACATTGCACAATCATACTTTTTAGGTTAGATTTACACAATGAAATCAAAGGTCTCAAACCAAGCTAAGCCCTTTCTGAAATGGGCGGGTGGCAAAACTCAACTATTGGCTGCAATTGAAGCCCGTTTTCCATTTACAGCAGAACAGACTTTTTCTTATGTAGAACCTTTTGTAGGCAGTGGGGCGGTGTTGTTTTGGGTGCTGAACCGGTTTCCGAACCTTAAAAAAGCAGTGATTAACGATGTTAATTCCGACTTAATTACCGCGTACCGGACTATTTCCTCGCGGGTTGATGAATTGATTGAGATACTTGAAATTTGGCAAAACCAATATCATGCCATGGAGGATGACAAAGAAGCCAAACATCAGTATTACTATTCTAAACGGGAGCTTTTCAACCTCCACAATACCGATGCGCTCACGCAAACTGCATTGCTACTGTTTTTAAACCGCACCTGTTTTAATGGGTTGTACCGGGTGAATGCAGGTAATGGGTTTAATGTGCCCATGGGACGTTATAAAAAACCGACCATTTGCGATGCAGCTAATCTTAGAGCTGTGAGCTTGGTTTTACAAAAAGTGGAACTCATTAATTCCGATTTTGAAGAAACGGCAAAAGAAATTGAAGTGCCTGCTTTATTCTATTTCGATCCTCCTTATAAGCCGTTGAATGCTACATCGAGCTTTAATTCGTATGCAAGCAGTTCCTTTGGTGATAGAGAGCAGTTACGCCTCAAAAAATTCTGTGACCTCCTTCACCAGCAAGGTCATCATTGGATGTTGAGCAATTCCGATGTTCGGGCATTGAACCCAGAGGATGATTTTTTTGATTCGTTGTACCAATCCTATTATATTGAAAGGGTACCGGCTAAACGCAACATCAATTCCAACGGGCATAAGCGGGGAACGCTTACTGAATTGCTGATTACCAATTATCGATAAATCGGCATGGAACGTCTGGTAAAAATATTGAATAACGGATTGTCAGTAGTCTTTGACCGAGGCAAGTTCGATGATTGGTGTGTGTATCTGGTGCAAAAAAACGGGACTCGGTATGCCCCGAAAGATGTGGAATATTTTGCCAACTTACAGGAAATCGCCAAAACCTATCCGGCAAATAAAATTTT
>DYQV01000437.1 GCA_020719105.1 Rikenella microfusus | reverse complement strand
GATGGTAACCGAAGCTTTGTCCATTTTTGAAAAAGCAAACCATTTTTTCCCCAGATCTTTTAATGAAGCTCCCAGGTGATACACCTCATTTTGGTCAATAATTAAAAAACGGTCGTGCGATTTATTAAACTCTTTAATAAGTAAGGTTGGGTATTGCTCGTTGGCTTTTTTTACATCCAACGCCAGTTGCTTGCTTATGGTTTTGGTAAGAATATGGGCAGTAACGTCCTTATTCTTTTTGCAAAGTTGTACCAAAACGGTTTCATCAACATAATTATCAATAAGTACAATGGTTTTTTTAGCCGAACGGATAATTTTAGAAGAGAGTTCGTAGGCATCAAATACTTGTCCGTCTAAGAAAACGCCTTGGGTAGGTATTAAATGGGTGTTTAATTGTAAATCAATTTGGTTTACCTTTTGGTTTATAAGCTCCACACTGTCTTCCAACCTATTCATGCGGTTATTTATGGCATAGCCTTTTAGCAAATAATCTTTTAAAATTCGGTTTGCCCATATTCGAAACTGTGTGCCTTGCTTTGATTTTACACGGTAGCCTACCGAAATGATAACATCTAAATTATAGTGTTCAACACTTATTGTTTGTGTTTTTCCTTTAATAGCACCGTGTTGAGTGGTTGTCGCAAAATTTGCGACAACCACTCCTTTTTCTAATTCTTGTTCTTTAAACACATTAGTGATATGTTTACCAATGGTTTTAACATCTCTACCAAACAGTGTGGCAATTTGATTTCTGTTCAACCAAACGGTTTCTTCATCGAGTCTAACTTCTATATGCTCGGCAATATCGTTCGGGCTATATAAAACTATTTCGTTTTTCATATCAAATTCAAAATAGAGTTTAAAATGGCTTCACTTTCCTTGTCCAGAGCTTTCATTTCATCCAAAATCTGTTTGGGTTGGCGAAGGGCGGTTTCCTCCTTTTTGTTGGGGTTTTTGGCGCTTAGGTCGTATTGAGACGTTGCTTGCAACGCCTGTACGTCCAAGTTCCAGGAGTTTTCGCTTTCGGCTTTGGTTTTTTGAAGTTCAACAAATTCCGCAAGGTCTTTTTCGTTCAATGAGTTTGTTTTGCCTAAGTTACGGTCCAGATTCAGTTGGTAAAACCATACTTTTTTGGTTGGGGCTCCTTTTTCAAAAAACAATACCACCGTTTTTACTCCGGCACCGGTAAATGTTCCTCCGGGTAAATCCAATACGGTATGCAGGTTGCAGCTTTCCAATAATTGCTTGCGTAATGCCACCGAAGCATTGTCGGTATTGCTTAAAAAGGTGTTTTTAATAACCACCCCGGCTTTACCACCGGCTTTAAGTATCTTTATAAAATGCTGAAGAAAAAGTGATGCTGTTTCGCCTGTTTTAATAGGGAAGTTTTGTTGCACTTCGGCCCGTTCCTTTCCACCAAATGGAGGATTAGCCAGCACTATATCAAAGCGGTCTTTTTCCTGAATGTCAGCCAGATTCTCGGCAAGGGTATTGGTATGCACAATATTTGGGGCTTCTACACCATGTAAAATCATATTCATGGTGCCAATAATGTAAGCCAATGATTTTTTCTCTTTACCGTAAAAAGTGCTTTTTTGTAGGGTCACCACATCGGCAGTAGTAAGCTTTTTACTGTGCTTAAGGAATTCAAAAGCTTCGCAAAGAAAACCGGCACTCCCAACCGCGCCATCGTATATTTTCTGTCCTATTTCGGGAGCAACCACTTTAACTATGGTTTTAATTAAAGGGCGTGGAGTATAATATTCGCCACCGTTGCGCCCGGCATTGCCCATATTTTGTATTTTGGCTTCGTACAGGTGGCTCATTTCGTGTTTCTCGGCGTGGGTGCGGAAACGTAGCTCATCAATACGGTTAATGACTTCACGTAGATTGTAACCACTTTGTATGCGGTTTTTCAGTTCACTGAATATCTCCCCAATCTTGTATTCAATGGTGTCGGCACTTTCAGCTGAAGTCTTGAATTTTTTGAGGTATGGAAACAGTTTGATGTTTACAAAATCGGCCAGGTCATCGCCGGTGAGTGCGTTATGGTCAATTTTTAAATCTCCGTTGCCGTTTGTTATTTTGGGGGCAGCCCATACGCTCCATTGATATTCTGTATCAATAATGGGTGTATAAGTTTTTCCGGTCAATTCGGCTGCGGTGGCTTTATCCTTTTCCAAATCATCCAGATATTTTAGGAACAATACCCAGGAGGTTTGCTCCACATAATCCAGCTCACTGCCGCACCCGGCATCCTTGTGCAATATATCGTCAATGTTTTTAAAAGTCTGTTCGAACATAGGGTTATTTAAGAGAGTGATACGTATATTGGTGGTTGTTTTCTATTCACTAAAGTACACGTGAATGCACCGTTTTACAAATATATCAAATTGTTGAGATAATTGGTGGGTTTCGGGAAAGGAAATGGATTGTGTTGGAGTGAAGAATATATAGGAATTGGACAATTAATAATTTGCAATTAGTAATTCCTATGAATGCAACGTACTATTTTGGGTTTTATGAGAATTTTACTAAAAGTGATTAACTTATTGATTTGAAATTTCTTATATTTACAATACTAACTAAAACCCTAATAAT
>DYQV01000436.1 GCA_020719105.1 Rikenella microfusus | reverse complement strand
AATTTTGAGGAGGAGCTTAATCGTCAGGATTATTCATGAATAATCCGGGTTAACAGAACTTCTCGTTTTTCTGTGAAAAATGAAATTTTATTTTAGATAATCATCCAGCATTTTAAGTAAATCATTTCTGTTGATTGGTTTTGGAATAAAGTTAGTACAACCGGCTTCACGGCAAAGTTTCCTATCCTCGTTCAATGCATTCGCGGTTTGGGCAATAATTGGTTTATTGAAACCCAATAATCTTATTTTTTTAGTAGCTTCAATTCCATCGAGTCTGGGTAACTGAATGTCCATTAGAATTAAATCAATATCAGGGTTTAACCGGACTTTGTTCAATGCATCAAATCCATCGCCGGCATAAATTATTTTGGCACCAAATGGTAATATGATGGTTTCAATAAAATTTTGGCTTATCGATTCATCTTCAACTAATAATAATTTTTTGCCTGCCCAATTGTAATCCAAATGCTCCGGCATTGAACTGGCTACTCCAATATTAGGGGCTGCTTGTTTGTAGGGTATTTCGAAGAAAAAACTGGAACCCACTCCTTTTTCAGATTCTAACCAAATGGTTCCTCCCATAAGTTCAACAAATCCTTTGCATATTGGTAAGCCAAGACCAGCCCCTTCAAAATTACGGGCATATCCCTCTTCAGCTTGCCCAAAACGCTCAAATACCAGATGGTGTTTTTCTGTTGCAATACCTATACCTGTATCTTTTACAAAAAATTGAAGTTTATTTTCAATTAACTCATAGCCTGTTATAATCGTTCCACGATTGGTAAATTTAATGGCGTTCTGAATTAAATTAGTAATTACTTGCTGCAAACGCAATCCATCACACCAAATATAGGATTCATTACCAACGAGCGGAAGCTGGGTTTTTAAAATAACTTCGTTATTGTCGCTTGTAAGATGCATTATGGATTGCAGCGAATCAAGAATAATCTGATTCACATCAAATTCTTTTTCAACAATTCTAGCCTGTCCCACTTCAAGTTTCGAAATATCAAGAATATTATTGATTATATTCAGTAATTGATTGCTTGATTTATAGATTAAATCGAGGAATTGCTTTTGCTTTTCAAGGGGTTGGTTCGTATTACGTAAAAGCTCGCTGAATCCAATAATTGAGTTCATGGGAGTTCTTATTTCGTGCGACATATTGGCTAAAAAGGCCGATTTAAGTTTGTTATTTTCTTCGGCTTCTTCTTTTGCTTTTATTAATTCAATTTCGGTATTGCGCCGATAAATGCTAAGAGCATAAATGTTTGAAAGCTGTTTAATAATTTCAATGTCATTTTCGATGTAAGGGCGATCGCTTCCAGAAACATAAATCTGACCAATTAATTCATTATTAAATATGGCAGGAACCATTAAACAGTTTTCGCGGGTCATAGTACATTGCTGAATCCCATTTTCCACTAAAAAACTCTTTAAATGGTTTGACAGAAAAGGGACTTTTTTTTCTTTTAATAAATTATTGATGCACGAATAGCCTGAATTATGAAAACATGGTTCTGGAGCTTTCACTTTAGTTTTTAATGAAAAGTTTTCAGATGCTTTCCAAACCAATTCTTTGGTTTCAATGTTATAGGCAGAAACAAATCCGGTGGAGCTTTTTGTTAATGATAAGGCCGCGGAGAGTATTCTTTTGGCTATATTTTCTTCGGAGAGTTCCGGTAAAAGTATTTCTTTACTTATTTCTGCAATTACTTTGTTTATAGTGGCTTCTTTTTTTAATGCTTTTTCAATGTTCTGACTTTCGGTAATATCACGATAAGTAATTACGGTTCCATTAACTTTCTTATTTTCGTCAAAAACCGGATAGGTAATGGTTAAAATGCTGGGTCCGTTTTTTAATGAGCGCACTGCTTTATGAAATAGGCTTGTTTTTATGACCCGTTCCATGGAGCAGTTCATGCAGGGATTGGTCATGCCATGGATTATTTTATAGCAAAACTGGACTTCACTGGAATTAACAGTATAATTTGGATATAATTCGTAAAACTTTTTGTTTGCATACCGAATTTTGTAATCAGAACTTATAAAAACAGCCCCATCGAGCATGCTGTCCAAAATTTGAATTTTTTCAATTTCTGAATTGGTTAATTCTTTCAATAATATCTGTTTTAAATATAATACCTTATATCCTTGTTCGTTGATGGGTTGATTGCTTATTTCATTTATCGAATAATTTGCATTGCCGGCATTTATCTCTGCATCTTTGATATTATTTTGAAAATTTCCCAAACTTTTTAAAAGATTTTCATCTTTTATATTCGAATCAATCATAACCAACGACGGGTCAGTTAGAAGGTATAATTCTGGTAAGTTTTTTAATGTATTCCAGGCAATTTGCCAGTTTTTAGAGGGTGTAATTTCCATGGTTTATATATCAAAACGGGTGCATATAACAACGTCGTAAATTAGTAATAAAGTTATAAATGCGATTCTTTTTTTATAAAAATGTCAAACGGTTCAAGTTTATGTGAAGTAATTTTGGATAATACCCAACTAATTAGCGGTCTTAACGAGTTCTTTCTTCATAATTTTACTTGGAATTTAACCAATGCATCGATAAAAAGTTCACCTTTTGCCTTTGAACTAAGCTTTAAAACG
>DYQV01000435.1 GCA_020719105.1 Rikenella microfusus | reverse complement strand
TTCATCTAAATGCAATTAATTGATAAAAAAAAAGGGAACCCTCTAAAAATCGGAAGTATTCTTAAAAAACCAATGACTTTAGAATCAATCTTCTTTTTTAGATTCCTGCCAAATTTTCTCCATCTCAACTAAAGGCATGGCTTTTAAATCAATACCCAACTTGAGGGTTTTTTCTTCTAGGTAATTGAACCGTTTGATAAACTTTAAGTTCGTCCGTTCCAAAGCATTTTCGGGGTTAATGCCATATTGCCGTGCCGCATTGATAAGGCTGAAGAATAGATCGCCAAATTCCATTTCTGCTTCTTCGGAATCGGGGTTTTTCAGCAATTCAACCTTTAATTCCTGCATTTCCTCGGCCACCTTGTCCCAAACCTGTTCTTTTACGTCCCAGTCGAAACCAACTCCTCGTACTTTATCCTGAATGCGATGGGCTTTGATAATAGCTGGCAACGATTTGGGTACTCCTTCGAGTACTGATTTTTTGCGGCCTTTTTCTTTCAATTTAAGTTGTTCCCAATTATCGGAGACATCGCGGGAAGTGTTTGCCTGAACATCACTAAAGATATGTGGATGGCGGTAAATTAGTTTTTCATTCAGGCTGTGGATTACATCGGAAATGTCGAATGCCCCTTTTTCGGAACCTATTTTGGCATAAAACACAATATGGAGCAGCAAATCGCCCAATTCCTTTTTTATCTCCAAAAGGTCGTTTTCCATAATGGCATCAGCTAATTCATAAGTTTCTTCAATAGTCAACGTTCGAAGGCTTTCCAAGGTTTGTTCTTTATCCCAAGGGCATTTGGCCCGCAATTCGTCCATTATTTCCAGCAACTGCCCAAAGGCATCTTTGTGTTTTTGCATTTCAATATTGTTTTTCAGTTAACAGTTGCTATAATTTAAGTGAAAATAATAAAAACAATTACCACAGAGATACGGAGATCACTGAGAGCCACGGAGATTATTCTTTAGGTAAACAGGCGAACTTTTCTGTAACAAGCGAAACCAATTGCTCTTTAATATTCATACAATTAAAATTTATCAGCAACCCTTTTGGTTTGTCAGCAAGTTTTAAATATGATAGAAGTTGGGCCTTATAAAGGGGAATCATCTGTTCAACAGCCTTATTTTCGACAATTATTAGGTTATTAACCAATACATCAAGTTTCAACTTACCACCCAAGTCGCTTCCTTTATATATGATTGGAACATAAAGCTGAGACTGAACAAAAAGTCCAGCTTTTTTCATTTCATCTATAAAACACAATTCATAAACTGATTCAAGTAACCCGGGTCCCAGATGTTTGTGCACCTCAATAGCACAGCCTATTATGGCGTATGAAATTTCATTGATTTGTTTTTGAGTAGTCATCTCTGTGTTTCTCTATGTTCTCAGTGCCTCCGTGGTATTATTTCTTGAATTACTTCAATATTGTCAATCTTAATCAAATATTCTCAACAGTCCAGGCGGCGTAAGGGGTAACGCACCATTCCTGAAGGTTTTTTTTCAATGTCAAGTTGGTTTCCGATTTTCGGAACTTGCTTAAAGCTCCATCGGTTTGCCAGATAGTATAAATATGAAAGTGAAATTGTTTGTCCAAATCGGCAAAGCAATCGGCGTGGTGGATGTTTTTATACTCCCGGGCTTCTTTTAAAAACTGGATAATATATTTTTTAAACGAATCCAGATGTTCCGGTTTAATTTTGGCTTTAATAATGCGTGTTATCATCGGAATTTTATGGTTACAGGTGAATTCACTTTAACATCAATCAGTTCGGCGAGTTTTCCGTTGCGTATTGCTATTTCTAGCAAATCGAGTGAATTAAAAAGTGCCAGTAACTCACCCACTTCAACCTCTGAATAATTTTGACTCAACTTTTGAACACTGTATGAATCACTTTTTACCGAGATTGAAAACTTTCGATTTTTCCCGATCTGATTAAATAATTCAACCGTTATGTTGGTAATAATGTTTTGGAATGAGTCAATATAAATGACATTTCCGGTTATGGCGTTTTCATCAATAGCTGGTAAAAACGGCACGTTTCTGTATTTACCTGGAATTTCGGGTCCTAATGTTTTCATATCGCCACCATTGGCAATAAAAACTGCTGCTTCTGCAAAAATAGTAAGTTCAGGAAAAGAGCTTTTTTTGATCCTATCGTTTTCTTTAATTTCAACTACCATTTCCGGTTGTTCAGAAAACATCAGGCTAAATATTCCATTGGCGGCTCCTATAAAATATTGATCTTTCATTTTTAAACAAATGGGTATTTGCAGCTCGGTGGTATCGCTGTTAATGCCAACTAAATGAATGGTACCTGCCGGAAAGTGAGTAAATGAATTTTTTAATACAAAAGCAGCTTGGGTATATTTATAGGTATCAATTTTGTGAGTTATGTCAATTACCTTAGCATCAGGGCATTTGCTGTAAAGTAGCCCTTTAATGGAACCAATGTAAAAATCATCGTTGGCCCAATCTGTGGTTAAGGTAAAAATGGTCATTTAAAGGAGTATGAATTTTCTATGGGCAAATGTAATCGATTTTTTTTTCAAATATTCATGCACTAAACAGGATATAAAAAATGGTTCTATGTCATTTTGTGTGGGTAAATGATTCTCCTA
>DYQV01000434.1 GCA_020719105.1 Rikenella microfusus | reverse complement strand
ATACGGTGGATTCCCAATCACCACATCAAAGCCTTCATTTACGCCAAACATCCATTCTGGGTCGAAGAAAGGCGAAGAGGCGTTTTGGTCGTAGGGGTTCCACGAAGCTAATTGGAGAGCGTCGTCGGGGCTAAAAAAGTTGTTTTGTTCGAGCAGTTTCGCCAATTTTTCGCGTAGTCTTTCATCTTTTTGTCGGCATTTTCGTTTCTCGTGTGCATTGGTGGCTGAGAAGTGCTGATGTCGTACTTCTCGGAGTTCGCTTTTTACGGTTTCTACTTCGGGGTCGTCAAAAAGGTTGCCTTGCAATGGTCGTTTGGCTAAGCCTATCAAGGTATTGGCAGCCACAAATTTAGTTTCGAGGTTGGGCAGAGTAATTATTCCGTAGTTGTCGGCAGCATTGTCGTTGGGCATTTGCTCGCACACCAACGAAATAAAAAATCGCAGTTTGCTAATTTGTACGGCAATAGTTTGTATATCAATGCCATAAATACAATTTTCGATAAGGTGTAGTTTGGTTTCGTAATTGCAATTATTGTTCTCCAATTTTTGCAACAAGTCCAACATTCTATTCAATATCCCCATAGGGAATGCACCCGAGCCACAGGCAGGGTCGAGAATTTTGGAATTGTAAATGGCTTTAATCAACAATTCTGTTTCTGTGGCATCGAATGGATTGTGGTCGGTTTCGGAGCTAAATAATCCTCGCAATTTAACACCGTTCTCCTCCTCTGGGGTCGAAGACATACAAGTGTTTAAATACGCAATCAGACTTTCGTCCACCATGTAATTTACAATTTCGCGCGGCGTGTAAAACGAGCCCGATTGCTTACGGGCTGTTTCTTTGGTTTCGGGGTTGAATGCACCCAGCAAGTTTTCGAAAACTTTGCCCAGCAATTCGGGGTCGAGAGCCACTTCTACATCGTTGGGTGAGTTTTCTTCTATGGTGAAGTTGTATTTTTCCAACAAGGGAATAAGTCCTTTTTCGGGGTCGAAAAACAGACAGTTGGGTAAAAACGCTCGGTTTTGAGTTCCTGCTTTGCGGCTAAATCCGTCGTAATAGAGTATTTTGCCAGTTGCGTTTTCTTTGTCCAAACATTCGAACAAACCACCATTGAGAAATGGCACAGTGCTAAAGAGTTGAACAACATCGTTTTTGGTATTTTTAAACCATGAGCCTTCTTGTGCGTCACGAAGCAAAGTTTTTATGCCATAGTGTTCCTTTTGCTCCTGAAAAGTGCCAAGTTTTGCAAATTCACGTTCTGCAATAGATTTGTTGAGAGTGGCAAAAAATAGGTTTTGAAGTATGGCATTGTAGTAGTTTCCGTTCGTTTTGCTTGTAGGGTCAAAATTGTTGAGTATATTTTTGAGCTCAGTAGTGTCAAAAATCTGGTTTGGCACCAACTTTTTTTGTTTGATAAACCATACAAACATCAATCTGGTTATCAATCGGATAAGGTGTTCTTCTATTTTTCGGTCGTCAGTGTCGGTGCTGGTATCGTTGGGGTAGGTTACGGCAAATCCTTCGTTGTCGGACAATGCCCACTGATACCATGCAAACAGTTCTTTGTAAAATTCTTTGGTGAGTGGTTCCACACTAAACGCCTGCTGTATTGCATCCAGCGATTCGAATTTGCAACCGTCTACACGCTCTCTAAACGTTCGGTTGGTTTGTGTGTTGGGTTCTACGTAATAGGTGTAGCGTTTCCAGTTGCTGAATTTTTGTTCTTTATTGCCATAGTTGCGGCGGATAAAGCTAAAGCGGAAGCTGCCTCGCTCGTCATAAAATACAAAGATAGCACCGTCTTTAAAATCTTCCTTAAGGGCTTTTTTGGCAATTTCGAATTGCATTTTGCGGGCACTACGGGCTGATAATTCGCCATCGTACAGGCACGAGAAGACCAACAGTCGGTCGGTGTCGGCGTATTCTATTTCGCCTAATTTGGTTAATTTGCTAAACAATACATTTACGGACAAAAGATGCGATAAATCTTCGCTGAGGGGAACAAACGAACTATTTTGCTTGCGAACGAAGTCGGAAATGGAATTGGGAGAAACAGAAGCTATTAATTCGTTTATCATGGCGTTGGGCTTTGCAAAATACGGTTTATTTTTATAATTTTAGTTTGTTTTGTTGTTTGGTATAGACGTGGCATGCCGCGTCTGACGATAAATAGATTTTCAGCGTCAAAAGTAAAAAATTTAATCCATTCAAGCAATATCGTATCTTTTTTTTCTGCTTTATATCGGTCTGTATTCGTATCATATTCTTTATTCAGATATAACCTACTTGCTGAGCATTGGTGTTGAGATTGGGAATGTAGGTTTTGTGGAAAATTGAATCGGTAAAAAATACCGGTAAAGGGCACTGTATGCTATGTAAATAAAATTAATAATGTATAGAATTTAACCCAACTTGCAGCAAAACAGCCCCAAAACGGTCAAATCAGGTTTTTTTATAGCCAAAACGGCACAATTGCTTTGATAAATGCCTGAAAATCAACTACGGTTTTTTTCAACTGCTTTGTAGTGCCCTGTGTTTATATTATATGAAAGTGACAAGTCCCACAAAAGCATTGAAATGGGAGAAAAACACCAAATTGGACGCACAAAAACAGGAGGAATGCG
>DYQV01000052.1 GCA_020719105.1 Rikenella microfusus | reverse complement strand
ACACTACGATAATTGTATTTATTCTAAACTCTAACATCTAAACTCTGTATTAAAAAACATTCAGTTAAAAAAACATGGAAAACATCACTTTTCATAATCCGGGACTACTTTACCTATTGCTGCTGATAGTTCCATTAATTGTTTGGTACGTATGGAAACAAAGCAGTTTGCAGGCATCCATCCGGTTATCATCGGTTAAAGGATTTGCCCGTACCCCAAAAACTTACAAATATTACATGAGGCATGCACCTGCTGTGTTAAGGATGTTGACTTTGGCAGCTTTAGTTATTGCTTTAGCCCGTCCACAAAGTACCGATAACTGGAGCAATACTTCTACCGAAGGTATTGACATAGTTATTGCGCTTGATATTTCGGGAAGTATGCTTGCTGAGGATTTTACACCCAACCGGTTGGAAGCGGCAAAAAAAGATGCCATACGCTTTATTTCCGGGCGCCCAAACGATCGCATCGGATTGGTGGTATTTTCAGGCGAAAGCTTTACTCAGTGCCCTTTAACCACTGACCATGCGGTACTTATCAATCTAATAAACGAGGTAAAGCAAGGCATGATTGAAGATGGAACAGCAATTGGGCTGGGCTTGGCTAATGCAGTAAGCCGCTTAAAGGAAAGCACAGCCATGAGCAAAGTAGTAATTCTCATGACCGATGGGGTAAATAATCAGGGTGAAGTACCTCCACTTACGGCAGCCGAAATTGGAAAAACGTTTGGCATCCGAATTTATACCATTGGAGTAGGAACCATGGGAAAAGCTCCTTATCCGGTTACCGATATGTTTGGAAATAAACGTTATCAGCAAATGGATGTGGAAATTGACGAAGAAGTATTAACCCAAATAGCTCATATTACCGATGGAAAATATTTTAGGGCCATTGATAATAAACGCCTCCAAGAGATTTATAATGAAATAGATAAATTGGAAAAGTCGAAAATAGAAGTAAAGGAATACAGCAAAAAAAATGAAGAATACCTTCTGTGGATTGTCTTAGCTGGTATGTTCCTCTTAACAGAATTGGTGCTTAGGAATTCAATTTTGCGTAATATTCCATAAAGTTTAAAGTTAGCAGCTATGTTTCAATTTGCACATATCGAATTTTTATATGGTTTAATCGCATTACCATTGTTGGGAATACTATTTATAATAGCCATCCAATATAAAAAACGTGCTTTAAAATCATTTGGAGACAGTTCCTTAGTGAAAGGACTCACACCAGAAGCCTCTATGGAGCGTCCATGGATTAAATTTATTATTGCTGAAACTGCTTTAATGCTTGTTATTATTGCCATGGCCGGACCCCAATTTGGAACTAAATTAAGGGAAACAAAACGCGAAGGAATTGAATTAGTGATTGCCTTGGATGTATCGAACAGTATGCTATCCGAAGATATTGCACCCAATCGTTTGGAGAATGCAAAAAGAGCTATTTCGAAATTGGTGGATAGGCTTCATAACGATAAAATTGCTTTAATAGTTTTTGCCGGCGATGCTTTTGTACAATTGCCAATGACTACCGATTATGCAGCCACTAAAATGTTTTTGAATACCATTACCCCAAATCTGGTTTCGAACCAAGGTACAGCAATTGGAGCCGCTATTGAACTGGGAATGAAATCATTTACACCGGGCGATGATAAAAACAAGGCCATGATAATAATTACCGATGGCGAAAACCACGAAGGGAACGCATTGGATTTGGCCTCGGAAGCCAATAAAGCGGGGATTGTGGTTCATACCATTGGAATGGGATTATCAAAAGGGGCACCCATTCCCAAATACAACAGTACCGGGCAAAAAGATTACCGGACCGATGCCCAAGGTTCGGTGGTAATTTCAAAATTGGATGAGGACATGCTGAAGAAAATTGCCGCATCGGGTGGAGGTAAATACATCAGGGCAAACAATACAAAATCAGGTTTAAATGCTTTGTTTGATGAACTTAATAACTTAGATAAAGTTGAAATGGATTCGAAAGTATATTCGGAGTACGAAGAACAATATCAGTATTTTATAGGATTTGCTTTGTTACTCTTAATTGCTGAATTCATTATCATGTTCAAGAAAAACAAGCGGTTAAGTACCGTAAATTTGTTTAAGACGAACTTGCTTCAGGTTAATAAATAGAGGAGGATTATAGTATGACACGATTTATTTTGTTGAGTTTTTTCTTACTATTCGTTTTATTTTCAAATGCTCAACAGGAACGAAAATACATCCGGCAAGGAAACCGGGAATATAAAAAAGCGGTGATAGATTCGGCACATGTTGATTCTACTAAATATGTGAAAGCTGAATCGGACTATCGAAAAGCATTGGATGAAGAGCCAAACAACTGGGGAGCTATTTATAATTTGGCTAACTCGCTATATAAACAGCAGAAATTTGAAGATGCCTCAAAACAATACATGGCCGCCGGTGGGATGGAGAATAAAAATAAGAGTGAGTTGGCAATGGCTTTTCATAATTTAGGAAATTCCTATTTGCAAACAAATAAACTGAATGAAGCCATTGAGGCTTATAAGAGTGCACTGCGCAACAATCCCAGCGACTTGGAAACAAAATACAATTTAGCTTGGGCACAGGATAAGCTGAAGAAGCAACAAGAACAGCAGCAAAAACAAGATCAGGATCAGGATAAACAAGACAAGGATAAAGAAAATCAAGATAAAAAAGAGGATCAAAGTCAAGATCAGAAAAGCGACGAGCAAAAGCAAGATAAAAACAAGCAAGAACAGAATCAGCAACAAAAACAAGATCAACAAAAACAACAAGAACAGAAGCAACAGCAAAATCAGATATCGAAAGAAGATGCTATGAGGCTTTTGGAAGCCTTGCAAAACGATGAGAAAAACGTTCAGGAAAAGGTGCAGAAACAAAAAGTTCAGACCAAGAAACGCACCACTGAAAAAGATTGGTAGCGATAGCCAATTTGTATTGAAATAGTATCTTTGCACAAAAAAGTAAGGATGCCTCTGAAACTGAATGGTATTGAAAATAGATGATTAGAATAATAACGGTTCAAAGAAAACATAGAATGGGACTAGTAAAATATAGGAAGTTTTTGTTAATCCTTGTATTCATTGGGAGCATGTATCCTTTAAGCTGGGGGCAAGCTGTCGAGTTCACCGCATCAGCTCCGCGTGCCATTGAAATGGGTGAACAATTCCGCGTTACCTATTCACTGAATGCAAAAGGAAGCGATTTTGAAGATCCAAATTTTGGCAACTTTAGGGTTCTTTCCGGACCTAATATTTCAACCAGCAGTAGTGTACAAATAATAAATGGGAACATTTCGCAAAGTGTTAACTATTCATACGCCTTTATTTTATTGGCTTCCACCGAAGGGACACAGACCATTTCACCCGCCAAAGTAAAAGTAAAAGGAAAGCTGTATGAATCAAATGCTTTATCAATCGAAGTTGTAAAAGGTGCTCAATCCAATCAACCATCATCAGGCGGAACAGCACAACCAGGGACTGCTACTAAGCCATCATCAGGTAATAGTAAGTTATTTGTAACCGTTGAGGTAGATAGGAAAAACCTTTATCAAGGAGAAAGTTTAGTAGCTCAAATCAAATTATATACCCAACAAAGTTTATCGGGATTCGAAGAGATTAAATTTCCTCCTTTCACTGGTTTCTGGAGTCAGGATATTGAAACTCCCCAGCAGATTGAGCTTCATGGCGAAAATGTGAATGGTCAAGTTTATCAGGTGGGTTTATTCAAAAAATCGTTATTATTTCCTCAGCATTCGGGTGAAATAACCATCGATCCATTTGAAATTACCATGATTGTGCAAGAGCGAACCCGAAGTAACAACCCGTTTGACGATTTCTTTGGTGGCTCCTATCGGCGCATTCCTTTTAAAGCTATCAGCGATCCGGTAAAAATTTCGGTTAAACCATTACCTGGAAATAGTCCGTCTGATTTTGCCGGAGCTGTGGGTAAGTTTACCATGAGTGCTTCTGTTGATAAAACCAAAGTTAAAGCCAACGAAGCCATTACCTTGAAAGTAAAAGTAACGGGTACAGGAAATCTTAAGCTTATTAAACCTTTAAACGTTGATTTTCCCCCTGATATTGATGTGTATGACCCGAAAACCAACCTGAATACAAAAATTACCAACGAAGGAATTAATGGAAGTGTTACGTTTGATTATTTATTTATTCCCCGTTTTGCAGGGAATTTTCGCATTGCACCAATTTCATTCAGTTATTTCGATCCGGGTTCAAAGTCATACAAAACCTTAACTTCACAAGGGTTCGATATTTCTGTTGAAAGAGGTTCGGGCGATCAGGAAATGACATCAGGTGTGGTGCAATCGACAACAAAAGAGGATGTTAAGTATATTGGTAAAGACATTCAGTATTTGAAGGCAAATTCCCTCCTAAAGAAAAAGGAAAATCTCATTTTTGGTTCTACCCTTTTTTATTTAGGATATATTCTTCCATTAGTCATTTTCTTTATCATACTAATGGTACGAAGAACACAGATTCAACAAACTGCTAATCAAGCTAAAACAAAGAACCGTAAGGCTAATAAAGTATCTCGGAAAAGGTTAAAACAGGCACTGGTTTATAGAAAGCAAAATAATTCCGAAAAATTCTACGAGGAAATACTGAAAGCTATATGGGGTTATTTAAGCGATAAACTGGCGATACCAGTGGCAAATCTATCAAAAGAGAATGCCAGCGAATGGTTGGTTAAACATCAGGTTGAGAACCAGGATATTCAAGAATTGATGCAATTGCTTGATTCCTGTGAATTTGCAAGGTTCTCCCCGACTATGGTTTCGGGTGGAATGGACGAGGTTTATAGTAAAGCTGGAAATTTGATTACAAAACTTGATCAAAAAATTAAATAATGGCACAGGTTAAAATAGTTTTAATAATTGCTTTTTTGAGCATCGTCGGGCTTACAATGGCAAATCCAAATCAGGCATTGATAGATACTGCTGCAACTTATTATACAAAAGGGCAGTTTGAAAAGGCAATAAATTCTTACGAGCAGGTTTTAAAAAATGGCTACGAATCCATTGATGTCTATTATAATTTGGGAAATGCCTATTATAAATCAAATAAAATTCCATGGGCCATCTTAAATTATGAAAGGGCAGCTAAACTTGCTCCAAGCGATGAGGATATTAAGTTCAATCTGCAATTGGCAAATACCTATATTGTTGATAAAATTGAAGTAATACCTGAATTTTTCTTGAATTCGTGGGCTACGGGTTTTGTTATGATTTTTTCAACGAATGAGTGGGCAGTTTTAAGTATAGTAACTTTTGTAATCGGATTAACCTTATTGCTGGTTTTCTTTTTATCTGGAATGGTTTGGGCTCGGAAAATATCCTTCTGGTTTGGAGTATTGCTTCTTATTGTTTCTTTGTTCACCTTCAATTTTTCGCGCAAACAAAAGTGGATTATTCAGAATGAACCCAATGCCATTGTAATTACCCCGTCGGTGGTGGTTAAGAGTGCTCCATCAGAAACCGGAACTGAACTGTTTCTCATTCATGAAGGTTTGAAAATTAAAGTAACCGATAACCGAGGTGTTTGGCGCCAGATTAAGCTTTCCAATGGGAGCAAAGGCTGGGTTAAAGAAACGGACTTTATTGTTATTTAGGTTTATATTCCTAATTCAAAAAAAACACTATGGATCGGATTTCCATAGTGTTTTTTTTGTTTTTAAAATTTCCATTCCTATTGGTAATTATTTAACCGTGAAAAACAAATATCAAGAATGTAATATATTGAATATATTACACATGAATATTGATCAGTTTAATTTTTATGTCATTAATTCTACCAAGTTTTTAAATATTTGATGAATTATCTGGCAGAATTATGTTATTTTTTAGTTTGCGGCAAACTTGAAAAGATCTTTAAATTTGAGATTCATATTTACTGTTACCAGTTTTTAAAGCTTTAGCACCCCGTTTAACTTTATCGGTGCGGTGGGCAGGCGAAATTTGGTGTGGAATTTAGATAATTCTTGAATAGATGATTTTTCATTTGGAAAACAACAAATGCTCTTTATCACCGGAAGGTAAATCGGAGAAATTATAGAATTATCTAAATTCGGAAATTTCGCTTGACTTTTGGTCCTTTTGGTCAAGCAAAAGGACAAAGAATGAAAAATTTATAGGGTTTTTCACGTTCTATTGGGTGGAATCGCTCAATTTGGGTATTATTCTGGTTATTAAAACTTTTGCATTTTATTCCAGTGCATGTGCTTTAAAAATAAAAATAGTTGTAAATTGGGTTCAAATTTATAATCAAAAACTAATAACTAATCGGCTTATGAAAAAAAACTTACTTGTGCTATCAGTATTGGTATTATGGAGTGCACTACCCATTCTTGCTCAGGAAAAGAGTACAAAAGCAGAATCAATTTACCGTAGAAGTTCCTTGCATTCCATTTTGCTTGAAACCGGCGATTTTTTAAACAAAGATATGGTAATGAAAGCTTATAATATGGCTCCATTTCCTGAAAAATATAACGACCATAAATTACCGGGTTCGGTTATCCGACTTATCGATTATGTTCAGCTTACACCTGAAGAACAAGCTGCATTGAGTGATACAGCAACTGCTAAAACAGGTGATGATAAGTCAAAAGACTCCAAAAGGGAAAAATTACAGACACAGGCCATTGAGACCTATTTTCAGCGTAATAAAATAGCCAACCAAATTGTAGCCAAATGGTTTAGCAGAGATGAAAATGGAGCCTTTAAAATGGATCTTATTCATGAGCGGGGTTCCTATGATGCAACTGAAATGGCCGCTCAAATGGCTCAAAAAGGTATTCGCGGATTGGCAGCTTTAAAAGATGCCGGCGAGGAACTTATTAGCAATACATTTATTGTAGTTAATAAAATGAGTTTTGTTGAAAACGAACCCATTGCTCGGGCTGTTAAAGAAGTCGCTTATTTAGGGGCATCGCAAATCAGTAATTCATTTACTCGTATGGCTGTTGAAACAGCTGCTGATGCTGCTTATAAAATTTCAAAGGATGGATACTCGGTTTGGACCATTTCTTATTTATATCAGTTGAATTGGAATGAGGATGTTGCTAACAATTTTTACATGAATCTTTGGATGGATTCAACCTCACTTGATCCGAATAAAAAAATGATGTTTGATACAACCACCATGTTTACAATGAAATACGTAGGTTTTGAAAAAGCGAAATCGGTTATTTTGGTGGCTATTGGAAAAGAAACAGAAGCTATTATTCAGCAAGCTACTGTGCGTAACATTGATAAAACATATACCAAACTTCAAAAAGGATTTGATGTATTTAAAACCAAGACACCCATATACTCAACCAATCCGGTTATTGCAAAAATTGGGATGAAAGAAGGTGTGGAACCAAGCGATAAATTTGAAGTACTGGAAATGGTATTCGACGCTAAAGCCGGAGTTACCAAATATGCAAAAGTGGGGGAAGTTAAAGCCGAAAAAGGTATGATTTGGGATAACCGGTTTAGTATGGGAGTACCCGATGCTGCAACCACTGAAGAAGAAGTAGGCAAGGTAGAATTGGAAGGTACCCATTTTAAAGGAGGAGGAAAGAACGTAATGTCTGGTATGTTGTTACGTCAGATAAAATAAGCAAAATGAAGTGTATTTAAAATGATAGCCAGAGCATCTTGCTCTGGCTTTTTTGCTTTTAAATCCGGTAGCATTTATTAATGGCTACACAAATAAAAATTCACAACTCTTGAATGTGAACAAAAATTTGTATTTATTAAACTGATTTTTTTTTGATTGTGGGTTTGGAAAGAAAAATGCTTGTTGTAGGGCGTTTGTCCAATATTATTCAACCAAATTAATTAACCCATGAAAAAAAATTACTGTAGCCCTAAAAGAGGAGAGGTTATAGTCAACAGTTTAGAAGAGTCCCTACAACAAGCATTCAAAGAACTATAACCTTTTTGTTGTAACAAATATAGAGTGTATTATTCATACCTACAAATTAAAGTGTATGGATCACACTATAATTTTTGATGATCTTTATCTCGTTTAAATTGAGTTAGATCAATTTATTTGCTGCGTAATGCCATGAATTATAGTTGAAAAAGTGCTGAATTATCTATTATTACTGGCCGGAATATTTATTCAAATAAACTTCAATTAATGAAAAGTTAACTAATGTTTGATTATGAAGTAAACATATTTTGTATATTTGAAACTGAAAAAAATTAACTAGTAACTTTTATGAAGTATTTTATTCTCAGCTTAACTACTTTTTTAATATTAATTAATTTTTGGGGATTATCGCAAGATAGTACAACTACTGGCTCTAAAACCAGTGAAATAGCTACAAAATACAACCGTATTGCCATTACAGCCATTATACTTGATAACAATTCAGAATACATTCAGGATTTAAAAAATGCGACTTCGGGTATAATTGTACCCGCTAAGTTCGATGATAACCTGCTTCAAAAAAGATATTTGAGTTCGGCTTCCAATAATTCTGCTATCAACAAATCGTTAATTACTCAAGGAATTCCAAACGATATTTTATCCAAATGGTTTTTGCGTAAAGAGAGTGGCGAGTTTGATATGTCGGTCATTCATCAACGGGGAATGTACAATGCCACTGACGATGAGGTAGTTAAAGCTTCGGCCAGTAAAATTGGATTGGCTAAACTTAAAGATGCCGGGGAATCGCTAATAAATAATAGCTATGTTATGGTTCTTGAATTTTCAAACATTCAGGATGTACAAAAAAAATACGATAAGCAGGATGCTGCCGCAAAAATATATGCTGAAAGTAATAAAACAGAGTTTAAACCCGTAAAAAGAAGAACGAATGGTTGGGAAGGTGAGGTAAAAGCCTATTTATATAAAATGAATTTCAACGATTCGGTTATGAATGTCTTCTATAATGATATTTGGATTTATGAGGACGACAGCCCTGAAGTTAAAGCTGCAAAAAAAGCAAAATTCAATCAAACCCGATTCCCTTTGGTTTCAATTATTGAAGTATATGGAACTGCGGATGGCTCCCAGTATAATCAGGGAGAGATTTTGGCTCCACCGGTGCAACTTACCCGCGACCAACTGTTTCAAAAGATGATAAATACAGGAATAACCAATGTGGTATTCGAAATTGAGCGTAAAAGGGAGGAATTCAGAGTCAAATCTCCCTTGTATGGTACAAGCCCGTTGAAAGCAAAAATTGGCAAGAAAGAAGGATTATATACTGAACAGCGTTTTTTTGTTTTGGAGTTTGAACAAAACAGAAAGGGAGAAACTGTTGCCAAACGTAAAGGGGTAGTGCGGACTAAAAAAGTGGTCGATAATATGGCAGTAGCCACAGGACAATCGGACAAATTCTCAACCTTCTATCAAGTGGCCGGATCTGGACTGATGGAAGGAATGTTGATGCAACAGCGCAACGATTTTGGACTTGGAATATCTGGTGGAACTTCATTTGGTGAAATGGGTGGTGGGTATTTAAAAGCTGAGGCTAATATTGGAGCTATGACTGGAAGAATAATTGATTTGGGATTGGTTCAGTGGAAAGTTTTTGGAACGGTTCATTTTGAAATAAAAGAATACAAAGATTTTGGTGACTATGATATGAATTTTACCCGCTTGCAAGTGGGTCTTTCAAAAGGTTGGTATTTTGGACGCAGCTTTTCATTTTCACCATTCATCTCCTATGGCATTGAAGATGCAACAAACACTGATTGGGTTGACAATAATGGTTTAGAAGATGGTACCTCCATTGGAACCTATTTTATCAATTATGGAGCATTTGGCTCTGTCAATATAACTCATTGGATGCAATTGGTAGGTGGGGTAAATTTTTATACTTTAATAGGTGAAGCTGTGGATAAGGATGGCAAAGAGACTTGGGGGAATGAATACACCTATTATTTTAAAAACAGGCAAGGAATGTCGTTTGATGCGGGTTTACGGATTGAGTTTTAACCTTTTTTAAATTAATTATAAATATAGAAATAAAATGAAAAGAGTAACACAGATTTTTGCAATGGTACTTGCCTTAATTTTTATGGCTTCTACTACAAGCCAAGCGCAAAGCAAGAACAAGGTGCGCAAGATGGAATACAACAGTCAGTATAATTACGAAGTAGCGACTGTAGCAGTTGGTGTTGATGGCACCAAGTTGGTAAAAGTGTGGGGTTATGGCCCGGATCCCGAAGAGGCTACCCGTAATGCAAAGGAATTGGGAATAGCCTGTGCTATTTTCAGAGGTTTTCCTCCTGCATCGAACGGAGCTGCCGCAAAAACACCACCCATTGTTACCGATAGCGATGCCGCTGAAAAGAACATGGCATTTTTTGAAACATTTTTTGCACCGGGGGGCAAGTATTTACAGTATGTGAATTTAAGTACCGATGCACCTCCTTCGGGCGAAGACCGCATTAAAGTGAACAAAAAAACATACAAAGTAGGTGTGGTCCTTTCCATTGCTTTTGATGAATTGCGTAAGGATTTAGAAAAAGAAGGTATTGCCCGCAAATTGGACGCTGGTTTCTAACCCATTGTTAATTATTTATTGATTTTAAAAATTTAGGATATGAAGAGCATTATTAGTGGATTATTTATTATTGCATTGGCCTTAAATAGTTTTGGACAAGCCAAGAAACCAACAATCATGGTGGTTCCCAGTGATCGGTTATGTATTTCGAAAGGATACAGCATGACCTTTGATAATCAGGGTTCGCAACAAACGTTGCCCGATTATAAAAAAGCCTTTCAAAACGATGGCGACTTGAGAATGGTTATCTCTAAAATGAGTGGAATGATGGCCGATCGTGGTTTTCCATTGAAAGATTTGGAACAAGAAATGAAAAATTTAGCCAACGAAGCTGCCGAAGCCAGTATGATTGCCAGTACCAGTTCCGGTTCAGCCATTGCAGAATCGCCTATTGATGTGTTGAAGCGTACTGCCAAAGCTGATATCATCATGGATTTGGATTTTGAAATAAAGCAAATGGGACCAAAAAAGTATATTGTTTTTACTTTAAATGGATTGGATGCTTATACCAGCAAAAACGTAGCCAGTGCTTCCGGTTCCGGTCAGCCAAGTTCTGCTGCTACACCTGAAATCCTGTTGGAAGAAGCTGTATTGAGCTATATGGATGAATTCAATGGCCGCTTGATGACTCATTTTACTGATATGTTTGCCAATGGACGTGAAGTAAAAATTCTGGTTAAAACTTTTGCCAATGCAGGTATCACGTTAGAAGATGAGTATGATTTAAAAGGTACCACCGATATGTTGAGTATTCATATTGAAGACTGGATTGCTGGACACACGGTTCAAGGACGATTTAGTTTAAGCGATGGAACAGCTACCATGATGCGCTTTGAGCAAGTGCGTATTGCTATGGAAATTGAACGCAACGGTAAAATGCGTGCTCAGGATACCCGTATGTTTGTAAATGAATTGAGTAAATTCCTGCGGGAGAATTGTCAAATTGAAAGTAAAGTTTACTTACGTGGTTTGGGTGAAGCTTGGTTAATTGTAGGTGAAAAATAGCAACCTAAATGATGCAAATGCCATCAAATTGAAGTTTGGGGGCATTTGTATTCAATAAACAAGCTGAATTATTAACCAAATACTAATTACCTAAAATATATCAAAATGAAGAAATCAATACTTATAATGAGCATGCTGGCATGTTGGTTAGTTCCCAATTTTGCCCAAAACAATACCGGTAAAGCTGACGACGGAGCACGCATTGCCATTACTCCTCAGGTTACCGATCAGGCAATCCCTCAGGCAGCAAAAAATTTACTGCTTACCAAAATGAAGCAAATTTGCACCAAAAACGGTTTAGCCGGCGACTCCGAAAATCCATTTTTTATTATGGATGCAAAAATTGATGTGCTTTCAAAGGAACTAACACCAACGGCACCTCCCATGCATGCCTTGAATATGCAAGTAAGCCTATCGATAAAAGATGCCTTTACCGGAAATGTATATAGTGAAACTTCCGTTGAATTAAAAGGAGTAGGACAAAATGAAACCAAAGCATACATGGCTGGCTTGCAAACAGTAAATGCAGGCAATGCTCAGTTTAAAGCAATGGTGGACAAAGGCAAAGAAAAGATATTGGAATTTTACAATTCGCAATGCGACTTTGTAATTTCAAAAGCCACAGCCTTGCAAAAACAAGGCAACAATAAAGAGGCCACCAAGGTATTAAAATCAGTGCCATCGGTTTGTAAGGAGTGTTACGACAAATCAATGACTATTTTAGCTACCATTGCCTATGTTGAAGAGCCTGTAGTAGCTGCTACAACCGGTGAAGCTACGTCTGGAATGTCATCAAACACGGGTTCGTATCAAGTGGAAATTGCCACTGATATATTTTTAACCTACCGGAATTCAAAGGTATTTGGTAATGTACTTAGTTTGTATTTTGATTTTGAAAACCGAAGCACCAGTGATTATGAGCTTAAAGATTATGCTTA
>DYQV01000433.1 GCA_020719105.1 Rikenella microfusus | reverse complement strand
TTTCATATATAAATTAAATTAGTTAATTGTCAAGTTTCACAAGGTTGTTTATGAAAGGTAGATTCAACCAGCAAATGCAATTTTTTGGTTTATAAAATTAAATACCTCCCCATTCCAAAAAATAGTTTTACTGTCAAAAGTAAAATTTAAGGTGCTGGAAATTTTACATTAGCCGAAATACGGTAATGTTAAAGAGATAAAAGCAGAAGAATTGTTTAAAAAATAATTACACAATGTGAATTATTTAGAACAAAAAAAGCTGGTGGAATTTATCCCACCAGCTTTTTTTTGTGTTCTTAAGCTATTGATACGACAACCTCACTTTTACAAGGTAAACAATTCCTTTGGGGCAATACATAGTGAGTTCCGGCATATTCTCAAGTTCATTTTTCACAAAAGCTCCCAGTTCTATATTACTTGAACTTAACCCCACCACTTGCATCTGGCAATTTTCATCCACATAAAATTCCAAATAAACATTTCCTATAAGTGATTTTTCAATTCTCTGATCGGGGTTCCGTAGTTTATCTTTTAAATATTCGCTGAGTTTTAAGGGCAAATGTGAATAAGTTACGGGTTCAGCATTCACTTTGAAACTTATTGAAAAAGCTATCAAAGCGGCAACTACTATTGATTTTAACGTTTTCATGATTTTAAGGGTTTAAGGGTAATTTTTTGCTATTTGATTTTTGCTATTTTTTATTGATTACTATCAATTATTGTTGATTCAGATTCCATTGCTGAAGGCTCATCATTAGCAATAAGGTATTCTCCTCTTTCTTGAATTACGGCTTGATAGAGAGAAGCAAAAGCTGCATTTATCCACATTAATGCAATTACAAATCCAAAAACCAAAACAATTAAACCGGCTATCATTAAAAAGAACGATACGATATACATCCAAAAGATTCTCCATCCATAACCTCGGGTTAAACGCCAGCTTTCCTCAACCGCTTTTACAGGATCTAAGTTTTTATCCATTACCAAATAGGGAACAAAAACCAACCTACACGCGAAAACTATACCTGGTATAATTAAGAATACAAAGCCAATACCGATGATGGCTATCCTTAAAAGGTTTGCTAAAACAACCGTTAAATAGTTATTGAATACATCAAATATCCGTTTAACATCAACCTCTTGCCTTCTAATAGCTTTCAGAAAAAGAAAGTCGGCACTGTAGGAAATAGGTGACATAATAAAAATAAAGTATAGGAAGCCAAAGGTTCCAAAAATGGATGTTAAAAAACTATTGTGGTCTCCTCCACTTAAGGCCGACATGGGTATATATGCCACCCATACTACCAACATAACCAGAAAAAGGGTTATAAACTTGTCCCAAAGCACATTCCAACTATAGGTTAATACTGAACCTGCATTTACTTTTAATTTGATTTCTTGTGTTTCCATTTTTTTTAGTTTTTAAATTGTCTGAGTTTTAAGGGTTTTTAACAATCGGGTGAAATTTTAATTTCGATGTAAAGATATAGCGGCAAACAAGTCCCGTCAATCCAACCAAGGTAGTGATTTGCAAAACTCCAACTTCGGTAGTGTAAATTGCCTCACTATTTTATTACCCAACTTAAGTTTGGTTTAGGTTTTTTATGTAAATTTCGGGTATGATTCAATTGATTGTTATAATTACCATAATACTCTGCCTGGTGCTGGGTTTTTACACCATTGCCCTTCTACAGATTGCACGCAATAGATACGATGCCATATATTTGAACAGCTTTTTTTACTATCAGGTACTAACTTTTCTTTTTGGAATTTATGGAATACTTGGAAACCTGTTGATTCGTGAAATCCTACCAAAGTTTGATGTAAATTTTCTGGGAATTGAAACTGCAGCCCAACTTTTTCCATTTATTGGACTTCCCTTTTTGATTGCAGCCTGGTATATGAAACTGAAAATGACCGCGGAATTATGCCAAAAGAAAACACATAAATACATCCCATTTATATACTTTACATTGACCACTTTAGTATTTTTAGGATATGGTTTAGCCATTAAAAAGATACCTGAAATAAACGTTGAATCGCACAAAAATTTGCAACAATATATATTCTTAGGATTTGCAGCCATTGAAATGATTGTTGAGGGATATATTGTAGTCTTTTTATTCATTTATTCTTTTGGCCAACAACAATTGCAAAAAAAATTGTTGCTTTCACGCATTGCGTTAATTATAATTGCATTGACCTTATTAAAAGCGGCTTCGCTTTATTTCTCTCAAGTACATTTTGCCATAGGTCTCTATTTTTTATTACTCTTTTTTGCCGGTAACTTGCCCATTGTATTTCTTATTCGGGTTTTTCTAGGAAAAAAGGAGTCGGTAAATACAACAATAATTAACATTGAAGAGTCACTTTTTCAAAAGTATAAGATAACACCCCGGGAAAAAGAAATAATAATTGAAATCTGCAGAGGAAATACAAACCAACAAATAGCTGATAAAATGTTTATTACCCTTCAAACGGTTAAAGACCACACCCACAATATCTTCCAAAAGACAGAAGTAAAAAATAGAGTGCAGCTGTCACAGCTTTTTGCCAGGAATTCAACCAATTAGCCCAATTATTTTAACCCGCTTTATTCATACCTGAGCACAGCGAAAGGTGTGAATGTGCGATG
>DYQV01000432.1 GCA_020719105.1 Rikenella microfusus | reverse complement strand
TGAGGCAATTAAAGAGGCCTCTAAAATTGAAGATCGCCGCTCAGAGTTTTATTAACCCGGATTATTCAAGAATAATCCTGACGATAAAGCTCCTCCTCAAAATTGGGAAAATAAAAACTCCCAATTTTGGGTGTAGCTAAATCGGGGTCTCCCGCTTTGCAACCCAACACCCATCGCACATTCATACCTTTCGCTTTGCTCAGGTATGAATAAAGCGGGTTAATAGACCTAAAAATATTTATTAAAAGCGCCATTTGTCACGGCGCTTTTTTTTGCCCTTTTGCCAAATATGGTTCACTTTAAAAATTAGTAACGAGCCCATCCAAAAAGAAAATCAGTCCAATCACACACAATTTACTCTTCATAAAACTAACTTTAAGCAACTAATTTAGATTCACTTATAAGTCTAATACTGATTCTAATCCTATTGCTGCTTTCCAAATAATAGTTGGATTCGTTGATTCGGCTGAATTATTATGGATGCAAACATTTTCAATAAGGTATGAATAGGATAGTTATTGCATAGCCGTTAACATTTGAAATTGAATTGCCAAGTAATTTTAAATTTATACTGCTGTAAAACTTGCTGCAAGTAGTGCCATTCAGAAATAATTTGGTTACATTTGTAGTGTCTGAGGAATTAAATACTACTTTTTTAATTCCTCACTATCATTCAATTTTATATAACTTAAACTACCGAATTATGAAAAAAAAATTACAAATGTCTTTTTTTATGGCTTTGTTTTTAACAACTGCCATAGCAACTGCCCAAGTACCCGCAAGACAAGGATGGTGGAAATTTGATGATGCTACAAATTTAGTAAAAGCTGAAATTGGCACTCCATTGGAATTATCGGGTGTTCAAACCTCTGTTGCAGGACCAACCGCTGAAAATAAAGCTACACAGGTTGAAACAGGCAACTACTTAACGATGACACATGGGATTGCTCCAAACGGAGGCGGTACTATGGTAAATGAATATTCTATACAAATCGACTTTTCCATTCCTGAGGCAGGGAGCTTTCATGCCCTGGTTCAAACGGATCCTGACAATGCCAATGATGCCGATCTTTTTGTTAATGCCTCGAATCAGATTGGTGTTGGCGCCACTGGCTACTCATCGAAAGTTATTGCCGCTAATGTTTGGTACCGGCTGGTTGTTTCAGTAGTAAATGGTTCTTTTTACAAAATATATGTGGACGGCTTACTTTGGAATGAAGGAACCGTTCAAGAGGTTGATGGACGATTTGGCTTAGCCAGCACCCTCATACTTTTTGGCGACGAGGATGGAGAAGATCCAACTGTTATCTGTTCTGAAGTCGGTATTTGGGATGTTGCTCTTGATGAAGACCAAGTTACGCAATTGGGAGATGCCTATGGCAACAGGGTTAGAGTACGGACAAAATTAGGATCCTGGACATTTGACAATTCATCGAACTTATTAAAGGCTAGCATCGGTTCCGATCTTCAATTGGTTGGAAACCAGGAGTCAGTTGCCGGACCAGCCAATAGCAATTTAGCTACAAAAATTGGAGTAGGTAGCTATCTAAAAATGAATCACGGAATTGCACTTAAAGGTGAAGATACTTTGGTAAATGAATATTCCATTCAAATCGATTTTTTGGCTCCCCAGCTTAATACATGGTATGCTTTTTTCCAAACCGAATCAGCCAACACCGAAGATGCCGACTTATTTATAAAAAAGGGCGAAAATACAATCGGTACAGCAACTACGACCTATTCAACCAATGCTATTACGGCAAATACCTGGTACCGAATGGTTGTTACTGTTAAAAATGGTGAGTTTTTTAAGGTTTATATTAATGGGGAATTATGGTTGGATGCTACAGGACAGCCGTTGGATGGAAGATGGGGACTTTCTAATTCACTACTTTTATTTGCCGATAACGACGGTGACGATGGAGAAATACTATGCTCGGAAGTTGGTCTATGGGAAGTTGCATTGACTGAAAACGAAGTAATAGCTTTGGGATCCGATCCATCCAATAAAATGCCTGAAAGACTTGGATTATGGAGATTCGACGATAATTCATTGTCAGCAACGGTTGGTGCAGATATGGAATCACCCGGAACCTTAACCTTTACAAGTGGACCTACTGCCAATAACGAAGCAGTGCAGGTTGATTTAGGTAACTGGCTGACTATGAAACATGGAATTGAGGCCAATGGTGGCGGAACCATGGTGAATGAATATTCGCTTCAAATAGATTTTTCAGTTCCAGAGATTGATATATGGCATGCATTTTTCCAAACCGACCCACTTGGTGCAGACGCAAGTGATGCAGACTTATTTACCAATACAACAAATAATATTGGAACACAGGCAACGGGTTATACCAGTTCAGCTATTGAAACTGACACTTGGTACAGAATGATTATTACCGTAAAAAATGGGGTGTTCTTCAAGATTTATTTAGATGGCGAGGAATGGTTAGACGGTGCTGGTCAACCCATAGATGACAGATTTGCCCTATCCAATGAACTTTACCTATTTGGCGATAATGATGGGGACGACGGAACCATAATTTGTTCTGAAATTGCTATTTGGGATGTAGCTCTTACTGCTGAGCAAGCTGCTGAATTGGGTGATGCATCAGAAACCACCGGTTTAGTAA
>DYQV01000431.1 GCA_020719105.1 Rikenella microfusus | reverse complement strand
CTGACTGCTAAACATTTTTTATATCTTTACGCCATACAAAACATGAACTATGCAAGTATTTTATACTCCCGATATTCAGAAAATAACATACACGTTGAATCCCGAGGAATCAAAACATGCGATAAAAGTACTGCGCATGGAAGCCGGCGACGAAATTTGCATGATTGACGGTCGCGGTGGACTTTATTACGGAATCATTGATGAACCGGATGCAAAGGGATGTGTTATACGGGTTATTGAGAAAATTGAGCAATACGGCAGAAGAAATTATTCGCTGCATTTGGCCATTGCCCCTACAAAAAATATGGATCGCATGGAATGGTTAATCGAAAAAGCCACCGAAATAGGATTCGATGAAATAACTCCCCTACTTTGCCAACGATCGGAGCGCAAGTCGTTGAATAAGGAACGTTTGGAAAAAATTATATTGTCGGCTATGAAGCAATCCATTAAAGCCTACATGCCGGTGCTTCATCCCATGACCAGATTCCACCACTTTATCGAAAAAACAGAGGAGGGAACTAAGCTAATTGCCCACTGCATTGAAACACCAAAACCATCGCTCAAATCGAAAGTGGCCGGAAAACAGAAATTTGTGGTACTTATTGGGCCCGAAGGTGACTTTAGTCAGGAAGAAGTGGACCAGGCCAAACTTAAAGGTTTTGAAGAAGTTCATTTAGGAAAAAGCCGATTGCGTACTGAAACTGCTGGAATAGTTGCTTGTCATGTTATTAGCCTGATGAAAGATGAATAAATCAGTCATTGGATTTATTTTGAATGGGTTACTCCTATTTACAATAACAGGTTATAGCCAGCCGGTTAAACTTGCTTTGCTAAAATACAATGGCGGAGGCGATTGGTATGCAAATCCCACCTCGCTCCCAAATCTAATAAAATTCTGCAATGAGCAATTAAAAACCAATATCAACCCGGAACCCATAACGGTAGAGGTTGGCAGCCCTGAGTTATTCAATTTTCCAATGGCACATCTAACCGGGCACGGTAATGTGGTTTTCAGTGAAAGCGAAATCCGGAATTTGAGGCTATATCTGGAATCAGGAGGTTTTTTACATATTGATGATAACTATGGCTTGGATAAATACATTCGACGGGAAATGAAACGGGTTTTTCCGGAATTGGAGTTTGTTGAACTGCCTTTCAATCATCCCATTTACCATCAAAACTATTTGTTCGAAAAAGGATTACCAAAAGTTCATGAGCACGACAACAAAGCACCACAAGGTTTTGGATTGATTTTTAAAAACCGGCTGGTTTGTTTTTATACCTATGAATGCGATTTGGGTGATGGCTGGGAAGACTCCGAGGTTCACAACGACTCTAAAGAAATACACCAAAAGGCATTGCAGATGGGAGCCAATATTATAAGTTACGTCTTTAATCAATAACCTATTATGCAAGGAATAAATATTGGGTTTGACGCAAAAAGGTTATTCAATAATTTTACTGGTTTAGGCAACTACAGCCGTACCTTGGTTCACAATCTTCATCAGTATTTTCCAGAAAACAAAATTTACCTGTTTGCCCCGAAAACCAAAGTAACCAATGAAACCAGAGAATTTTTCGATCCTGCGTATGAGTTGATTCAACCCCAATTGATTCCAGGAGGTTTTTGGAGAACTTTTTCCAGTGCTGCAATTATAAAAAAACTAAAACTGGATATTTACCATGGATTGTCGCATGAATTGCCCATAGGAATAAAAAAAACCGGAGCCGCTTCGGTGGTTACCATCCACGATTTGATATACAAAACTTTTCCAAACGATTTTTCCATTATTGACCGCAAGATATACGATTTTAAATTCCGATATGCCTGTGAAAACGCGGATGCTATTATTGCTATAAGCGAAAGTACCCGAAACGACATACAAAAGTATTATAACATTCCCCCCGAAAAAATTAAGGTAATATATCAAAGTTGCCACGGCAATTTTAAGCAGATTCAATCGCCGGCTCAAATTGATGAAGTGCTTACTATCTATAAGCTACCCAAACAGTTTATGTTATATGTTGGGTCAGTAATTGAACGGAAAAATTTATTAACCTTGGTACAAGCCATAAATGAAATAAAAGACCAAATTGAAATTCCGTTGGTAGTAGTGGGTGGCGGAAGAGAGTACTTTCAAAAGGTTAAAAACTATGTTGCAGAAAAAGGTTTGGAGCAACAAGTTATATTTGCACCCCCAATTTTGTTTCATCATTTGCCGGCACTGTACCAAAAAGCGCAGCTATTCATTTACCCTTCGGTTTACGAAGGTTTTGGAATTCCTATTATTGAAGCCTTATGGAGCCACACTCCGGTTATCACCTCCAATTGTTCATCGCTGCCCGAGGCTGCCGGACCCGGTGCTTATTATTGCAACCCCACCGATAAAAATTCAATTGCTGAAGGGATACTAAAAATCAGTACTCAACCTGAATATGCCCAGCAATTAATTACCAATGGATACAATTATGTGCAACAATTTGATGATTTTAAGCTCACCAATCAGTTAATGGAGGTTTACAAAACGGTGTTAAAAGGATAATTAGATTTGGGTAAAATGGTCAAAATCAATAAAAGCTTTATTTTACCAATGACACTTTTTTGTATTGTAAGCCAAATTTGCGTGTAAAGTTCTAT
>DYQV01000051.1 GCA_020719105.1 Rikenella microfusus | reverse complement strand
GGGCATTGGGTTGCAAAGCGGGAACCGAACAAAGTGAGCTCACGCAAGTAAACCCCTCCCGATTTTACATCGGGATAGCTACACCCAAAATTGGGAGTTTTTATTTTCCCAATTTTGAGGAGGAGCTTTATCGTCAGGATTATTCTTGAATAATCCGGGTTAATTTGAAATAATAATTTATATTCGTTTACTGTAACTTTGTATATTTGAAAATATAAAAATTTGAAAAGCAAAAGTCATACATACTTAGTTCCTTAAAACAAAAAAATGATTAACCCAAATTTCGATACCATTGAGGTTAAAATTATAGACAAAGCATTTTATGCCGAAGGCGATATTCACTATCCATTTACTGCTGTGGTATCGTTTTTCGATCAACACGGACGGTACCTGTTTGCCACCGATTACGGTTACTTGCCAATCAGTAAGGTTTATGAGCTATTAGACGATACCGGCGAAGTGAACCTGGATTATGCTTATATCCATAATTTTTCTACCACAGCCTACCGCAGAACAAGGTTAATTCCTAAAACCGATTATGTGGAGATTAAGAAATTATCGGCCAAAGGTTCTTTGCTGGCATCGGAATTTGAAATTGATTTCTCTTTTTTAAAGATTGCCGATGGCGATGTTGAATTTACCGAATGCTGCTTTGCCTCCGGCGATTTAACTTTTAAACATAACATTTTTGGGAATGGTAAATTTGATTTTAGCTATGCCCTTGTTAAAAGCAAGAAGGTTGATTTTTCCAATACAACGTTCGGGAAAGGCTTGAAATCATTCAAGAATGCTATTTTTTCTGAAGGATTGAAGGATTTTCAATATGCCGATTTTGGCGAAGGGGAATTGAATTTTGTGAATACTGAATTTGGCGGAGGTGAGGTTTCGTTTATCAATAGCAATTTTAATCGTGGCGATGTTTCGTTTAAAGTGGCAAGGTTTGGCGATGGAAAGGCTGATTTCCATTTTGCAAAATTTGGCGATGGCGACATTTCTTTTGAACGGACAGATTTTGGAAATGGATTAACTGATTTTAAAACCGTTGAGTTTGGTTCCGGTAAAGTAAATTTCAATCGGGCAGTATTTGGCAATGGCGAAGTAAATTTTGAAGGGTCAGCGGCTGAGGGAAGGGTAACCTTTAAAAAAACCGCATTTGGGACAGGTCATTTAATTTTTGAATTGGCCGAGTTCGAAAATACAGAATTAAATATGGAAAAAGCCATTTTAGGCGATTGTGAGATATCCTTTTTTAATGGCAAGTTTCATACCTTGGTGCTCAAAGGCTGCCATTTAAACCGATATGTTGATTTGCGGGTGAAGCAATGTCATGAAATAGACTTAAGCGATACAGTGGTTCGCGATATTATTGATTTAAAACCATATCAGAATGAAGTAATACTCCATGTACTCAATATATCAGGAATGCGACTTCTGGGAACACTTTATATCGACTGGAAGAATAACCATGTATTACAGTTGATTAAAAACCAGCACAAAACTACTTTAGCCGAAAAAGCCGAACAGTTCCGCATACTCAAAGAAAGTTTTAATAAAGCAGGACAGTATTCCGACGAGGATGATTCCTATGTATGGTTTAAAAGGTATGAGTTGTTATCCGATTTTTCGGTAAGCAAGCACAAATCGATAGTTTTAAATGTCCTAAAATATCCAGCCTACGCATTTAAAAAACTGGTTTTTGATTATGCAGGTTTATACGCAACAAATCCAGTCAGAGTAATGGTTTCAATGGCTACAACTTACACCTTTTTCAGTTTACTTTACATCGCAATTCAGTTGCTGGGACTAGGAAATATTGTTTCGGGTTTAGGAGGTGCACATAATGAAATAGGGATGGTTGGTCGTAGCTTTTTCTTTTCGGGAGTTACTTTTTTTACCATAGGATACGGTGATTTTTATCCGATGGGCTTAAACCGCGTGCTTTCACTTTTAGAAGGATTTACGGGTGTATTTCTGATGTCTTACTTTACAGTGGCATTTGTGAGGAAGATACTTAGGTAACTATTATTCATGCCCATGCAATAAATCGGGACGCAGCTTTTTTGTCCTTTCCAGCGACTGTTCATGCAACCAATTATCAATAAGTTTAGTATTCCCTGAAAGCAATATTTCAGGCACTTTCCATCCTTTATATTCGGCTGGACGGGTATAAACTGGTGGCGAAAGTAAATTGTCCTGAAAAGAATCTGACAGTGCCGATGTTTCATCGGAAAGAACTCCTGGAATAAGTCGGATTATTGCATCAGCCATTACAGCAGCGGCTAGTTCGCCTCCAGTTAAAACATAATCACCTATAGATATTTCCCGGGTAATTAAATGTTCACGGATTCGTTGGTCTATTCCCTTATAATGTCCGCATAAAATCATAATATTTTCGAACGAAGAATACTGGTTTGCTATTTGTTGATTGAATGTTTCCCCATCGGGGGAAGTGTAAATAATTTCATCGTATTTCCGCTGACTTGTTAGTGCTTCAATGGCTGCCTCAATGGGTTGTATGGTCATTACCATTCCGGCACCTCCGCTAAAAGCATAATCGTCAACCTTTTTATGTTTATCGGTAGAGTAATCGCGGATATTATGAAAATAAACTTTGACCAACCCTTTATCCGTTGCCCTTTTAATGATGCTATGCTCAAAACTACCTTGAATTAGTTCAGGCAGAATGGTTAAAATGTCGATGCGCATTTGTTAATAATATTTAGTGATTGCAAAAGTAAGTGCAACTAACCTACAAACCAAATTCTTACTCCGAATTGATTTTTTTGATCTCAAAATATTAAGTTTGAATACCGATTCCATTAGTTATAAATACCGTTTAAATCACTTTTGCACCCATTCACGGGTCTTTCGTTAAATATTCATGAATATTCTTAGTGTTTTTCGAGCAGAAGTTATATTTTCGTAGGTTGAAACTAGGAATGTTTTTATACATTGCCGCTAACTATCATTTAATTGATTAAAGATGGAAAATTTAGATTATCCGAACGAACAAAACCAACCTGAAGAAGGTGCCGATCAAGCCAATCCTGTAGAGATTGCTAATGTTAATCCAACACCAGAACCTATATTAGAAGAGGTTGAACAGGGTACTGTTGAAATTGAAGATTTGACAGAAAATATACCAGAAATTGATGAGCATTCTGAATTAGAAGAATCACATAAAATAATAATGCCCGAAGACTATTCCATCTACGATAGGGCTACTTTGATTGCAAAACTTCACAGTTTGATTACCGATTATACGGTTGTTGAAATTAGAAATGCAGTGGAGGAAATTAAAATTAATTTTTACAAGAAATATAAAGTTGAATTAGCTGAAGCTACTGCTGCTTTTTTAGAAGCCGGAGGAAAAATTGAAGATTTTGTTTTTGAAGATCAGGCTTCTGAAGAAACCTTTAAATCATTATATAATAAATATAAAAATCAAAAAAGTCAGTTAAATCATCAAAGCGATGAGGTAAAACAAGCTAATTTAAAAGCAAAACTTCAAATAGTTGAAGAAATAAAAGAGTTGGTAAACAACGAAGAGTCAATAAACAGAACTTTTCAGGAATTCCGTGATTTGCAACAAAAATGGCGCGATATAGGATTGGTTCCGCAAAGTGAAGTGAAAAATTTATGGGAAAACTACAATCACCATGTGGAAAAATTCTACGATTACATTAAGATAAACAAGGAATTACGCGATCTGGATTTGAAGAAAAACATGGAGCTTAAAATGGAGCTATGCGAAAAAGCAGAAGCTTTATTAATTGAAGACTCCGTTACTAAAGCTTTTAAGTTGCTTCAGGATTATCACAACCACTGGAGAGAAATTGGTCCGGTTACACGCGAACAAAAGGAAGACATTTGGGATAGGTTTAAAAATGCTACCAGTCAAATTAATAAAAAACACCAGGAGTACTTTGATGAAATTAAAGACCAGCAAATTAGAAACCTAGAGCAAAAAATAGCCCTGTGCGAAAGAATTGAGGAAGTTCTGACTGCTGATTTTTCGAATCCAAAAGTATGGGAAGATAAAGCACATACTATTATTGAAATTCAAAAACTTTGGAGAACTATAGGTTTTGCTCCTAAAAAAGATAATAATAAGGTTTATCAACGATTCAAAACGGGTTGTGATAAGTTTTTTTCGCTTAAACGCGATTTTTATAAAGAAGCAAAAGAGGTTCAAAAAAACAACCTGCAATATAAATTAGATTTGTGTGTTCAGGCCGAAGCATTGAAAGATAGCGCGGAATGGAAAAAGACTACCGAAGACTTTGTAAAACTGCAAAAACGTTGGAAAGAAATTGGACCAGTGCCTAAAAAACATTCTGACATTCTATGGAAAAGGTTCCGCACAGCCTGTGATTCATTTTTTAATAAAAAATCTGAATTTTATAATACTGCTGATACTCGTCAGGAAGAAAATTTGAAACTCAAATTGGAATTAATAAATACAGTTAAAACTTTTGTAAAAGGCGGCGAAGACAAAGAAAACCTCAGAATACTTATTGAAATTCAAAAGCAGTGGTCAGAAATTGGTCATGTTCCACTCAATAAAAAAGATAAAATTACAAAGGAATTTCGTGAAGCCATTAATGCTCAGTTTGACAGTTTAAAAATTGATGTAGCTGAACGAGATAAAATTAACTATCGTTCCAAAGTTGAAAATTGGGCTGGCACTCAGTCGAAGGGGAAAATTTATTCCGAAAGGAGTAAGCTGGCAACCAGACTTAAGGAAATGGAGAACGAAATTGCTTTATATGAGAATAACATTGGGTTTTTCTCCAAATCGAAAAATTCCAGTGCACTTTTGATAGAAGTTAACCGGAAAATAGATTTAGCAAAGAAGAATATGGAAGATTTAAAGCAAAAACTTCGTTTACTTGATACCATGGATCAAGAGTAAGAAATTTTAAAGAACCGGGAATTATTCCCGGTTTTTTTCATTCAATTGCCCCATTTACCTTTTACTTCAAAAATTTCAGATGAAAAAACTAGTTCCCTTTGGGTTTTTACTTTTTACTATTTCATTATCCATCGCCCAAACATCAACTATCAGAGGTTTTGTTTACGAAATTAAAAACGGGGAACCCATTGTTTTTACCAACGTGTATTTAAAGGGAACTACCATAGGTGCATCCACCGATGTAAATGGTTTTTTCAGCATCACAAAAATACCAGCAGGCAATTATGTACTCATGATAACTTCGGTTGGATATGATACCTTAAGGGAACCTATTACAATTGGCTCCAATCAGTTGCAAACCAAAAAACTTTATCTATCAGAATCATCCATCAAACTGGAAGAGTTTGTAGTATCGGCCGAATATCAGGAAATGAAAAAGGAAATTCACGCCTCAGTAACCAAAGTAAGCCCAAAACAACTAAGCATGCTTCCATCAGTTGGGGCACAGCCCGATTTAGCGCAATACCTACAAGTAGTACCCGGTATAGTTTTTACCGGTGATCAAGGAGGGCAACTGTATATAAGAGGAGGTTCACCCATCCAAAACAAAGTATTGCTCGACGGTATGGTTATTTACAATCCCTTTCATTCTATTGGATTGTTTTCGGTTTTTGATGCCGATTTAATTCGAAATGCCGATATTTTTACAGGAGGTTTTAACGCTCAATATTCCGGGCGCATATCATCGGTAATGGATATAACTACCCGCGATGGTAATAAGAAAAAACTCACAGGTAAGTTTTCCGGTGATACTTTTGGCAGTAAACTTTTATTAGAAGTTCCCCTAATAAAGCAACTCGATGATAAGGGTATGAGTTTAACTGCTGTTGGTTCTATTAAAAGCTCTTATATCGATAAAACATCGAAAACGCTCTATTCTTATGCCAATGAAAACGGTCTCCCTTTCGGTTTTACCGATGCTTACGGAAAACTATCGCTCAATGGACAAAGCGGAAGCAAGGTGAATCTTTTTGGCTTTAGCTTTAACGATTATGTAAATTCGTATGAGTCAGCAGCTGATTTACAATGGAAATCGGTTGGAATAGGCAGCAACATAGTGTTAGTTCCTCAAGGTTCGTCGGTTTTGGTAACGGCAAATGTGGCTTACTCTAATTATTTTATTGAAATGAAACCGGTAGAGGATTCTCCTAGTTCAAGTGGAATTGGTGGTTTTAATATGGGATTGAATTTCACCTATTTTAAAGGAGATGATCAATTAGATTATGGCATGGAATTGTTGGGATATCGTACCGATTTTAATTACGTAAATTCATTTGGCCTAACGGTTTCGCAAGCTGAAAATTCTTCCGAATTTGGAGCTTATGTTATGTACAAAAAAAATATAGGCAAACTAATTATTGAACCGGGTTTGAGAGTTCAGTATTATGCTTCGCTTTCGGAATTAAGCTTTGAACCACGTTTAGGTATAAAATATAAAATAAACGACAAATTGCGAATTAAAGGTGCCGCTGGTTTTTATTCGCAAAACCTGATTGCTGCTAATTCAGATAAAGATGTGGTTAACTTGTTTTATGGATTTTTAACGGGACCCAAAGATTTACAGGAAACCTTTGATGGCGAAGAAATTACCTCTTCTTTACAAAAATCGAAACATCTAATTTTGGGATTTGAGTATGATATAAATCACCGGTTAAATTTTAATATGGAAGGCTATTACAAGTATAACAGCCAAATGACAGAATTAAACCGAAACAAGATATTAAACGACGATGCAGGCAATGCCTACGCACCTGATTTATTGAAAGAAGAATTCATAATTGAAAAAGGGGAAGCGTATGGGGTTGATTTTTTGTTAAAATATGATTACAAAAAAATTTATGTGTGGTTTGTGTATTCTCTTGGCTATGTAAATCGTAACGGGGAATTTTTAAGTCAAGAGAATGAAATTGAAATGCGCACCTATGTTCCACATTTCGATAGGCGACACAATATTAATTTAATGGCTTCATATACCTTTGGGAATGATTTAAGCTGGGAAGTAAGTGCCCGTTGGAATTTTGGTTCAGGTTTTCCGTTTACTCCAACCAAAGGTTATTATGAAAACATTAGCTTATCGGATGGAATAAAAAGTAATTATACCAAAGCAAACGGTGACTTAGCATACTTGTTGGGAGATATTAATTCCGAAAGATTACCCTCCTATCATCGATTGGATTTAAATATAAAACGAACCTTTTTTATATCTGAATGGAGTGAATTACAGATTGTTGGAAGCATTACCAACATTTACAACCGCTCTAATATTTTTTATGTAGATAGAGTAGCCATGCAGAAAGTATATCAATTGCCCATTTTACCAAGTATTGGCATTAGTCTTACTTTCTAAATGATTGCATTTAATAATAGACAAATTCCTTATTTGAGATAGAACACCAATGCATTGGTGTTACTATTTTACTCCTAACAGTTCGCTGCTTAGATGTTACAAATTAAGACAACCTATAATGTTGGCATTTTATTAAAAAAGGGTTTTATAGAATTGAATTAAAAATGTACTTTTGTGCCGGTGTTTAATTTTAAAACTAACAAATTGTCAACAACCAGATATATATTTGTAACAGGCGGCGTTACTTCATCGCTAGGCAAAGGAATTATTTCAGCTTCATTAGCTAAATTACTGCAATCGAGAGGATTTACCGTTACCATACAAAAACTTGATCCGTACCTTAATGTTGATCCGGGGACGTTGAACCCTTATGAACATGGCGAATGTTTTGTTACTGACGATGGAGCTGAAACCGATTTGGATTTAGGACATTACGAACGATTTTTAAATGTTCCTACCTCGCAAGCTAATAATGTAACTACTGGAAGTATTTACAAATCGGTAATTGAAAAAGAACGAAGGGGTGATTTTTTAGGAAAAACAGTGCAGATAATTCCGCACATTACCGATGAAATAAAACGTAGGATTAAACTACTTGGAACTAAATACAAATACGATTTTGTAATTACTGAAATTGGGGGAACAGTTGGCGATATTGAATCTTTACCCTATGTAGAATCAGTAAGGCAGCTTAAATGGGAATTGGGTCACAATGCCTTAGTAATTCATTTGACTTTAGTACCCTATTTAAAGGCATCCGGTGAATTAAAAACTAAACCAACACAGCATTCAGTTAAAACATTACTCGAAGCCGGGGTGCAACCCGATATACTTGTTTTGAGAACCGAAAGGGAACTCAGCGACGAATTAAGGGCAAAAGTAGCCTTGTTTTGTAATGTTAATATTAATGCCGTCATACAATCCATCGATGTTTGCACCATTTATGAGGTTCCAATTAAGATGCAGGAAGAAAAGCTTGATATTAGGGTGTTAGAGAAATTTGGACTCCCAATAAGTAAAGAACCCGATTTAAAATCGTGGAAAGATTTCTTAAGAAAATTTAAACACCCCGAACAAAAGGTGGATATTGCCTTAGTTGGCAAATATGTTGAATTGCAAGATGCCTACAAATCAATAGCAGAATCATTTGTACATGCAGGTGCTGTAAATAATTGCAAAGTAAATTTACATTGGATACATTCTGAAAATATTAATAATAATAATTTTCAAGAGATTCTAGGATCAATGAAAGGAATTTTAGTTGCTCCCGGATTTGGACATCGGGGTATGGAAGGAAAATTATTAGCTGTTAAATATGCCCGTGAAAATAATATTCCTTTTTTTGGAGTTTGTTTAGGTATGCAATGTGCTGTTATTGAATTTGCCCGCAATGTACTTGGAATGGAAAAAGCCAATTCATCAGAAATGGATGAAAAAACACCCTTTCCGGTAATTGACATCATGGAAGAACAAAAAAACATCCTTGAAAAAGGGGGTACCATGAGATTGGGAAGTTATCCATGCCGTTTAACAAAAAAAAGCATTTCTTATGAAGCATATAACGAAGAAATGATTAATGAAAGACACCGACACAGATATGAATTTAATAATAAATACCTGGAAGAGTTTAAAAATGCAGGAATGATTCCGGTTGGGATCAATCCTGAAACCAACCTGGTGGAAATAGTTGAGATTCCTTCACATAAGTGGTTTGTTGGTGTGCAATTTCATCCGGAGTATCGCAGCACTGTTATCAATCCCCATCCTTTGTTTATCAGTTTTATAAAAGCTACATTAGAATAGAATATTTTTATAATCAAATTATTTAATATGGATAAAAATTCATGGTTAGGTTTGGCCTTAATTGTTAGTGTATTGTTTCTTTGGAGCTACTTAACCAAACCAACGCAACAAGAAATTGCCGAGCGGCAAAGAGTGCAAGATTCATTAATGATGGCTCAACGTGATAGGTCTCAAAAGGAAATTGCTTTAAAAGAGGAAATGAAAAGTAGCCCTGTAATTTCAGAATCAGGTGAAAAAACAGCCAGTGAAATACAAAATGAAATGACCCAATTATTGGGTGATTTTGCCCCCTTTTCACAAGGTGAAAGAAAGTTTTATACCGTTGAAAACAACTTAATTAAGTTGCTGTTTTTGAATCAAGGGGGTAGAATATATTCCGTTGAACTTAAGAAATATAAAAAGTTTGATGGAAGTCCTTTGGTGCTATTTAGTGGAGATTCAGTAGAATTCGGGTTGAACTTTTTTGCCCAAAACCGCAGTATTACCACCAATCAATTATTCTTTACTCTTGAAAAAGGGGATAGCAATCTTGTAGTTGACAATCAACCAATAGACATGGTTTTTAGCCTTCCATTAGCCGATGGCAAATTCATTCAGTACCATTACACCATTTCGCCTGATAGCTATGCCATTAAATTTGATATTAACTTTTCAGGAATGGAAAAATTAATTGCAACCAATACAGGCGATATTTCATTGGGTTGGAAAAGTTATATTTCAGCACTTGAAAAAGGGAAAAGTTGGGAGTCAACCAATGCAACCATAATTTATAAATTTAACGAAGCCGATGTTGATAAACTAAGTGAAACAAAGGATCAGGTTCAAGAAAACCTGAATACACCCATTAAATGGATTTCATACAAGCAGCAGTTTTTTAATAGCACTCTCATTGCTGATAATTCTTTCAATAATGCTATGGTAAAAGCTGAGAAAGAATTATCCAATCCGGATTATCTAAAACAGTTTTCATCTGAAATATCATTGCCATATCAGGGAAAAGCCACAGAATCAATCCCCATGAGTTTTTATTTTGGCCCAAACCATTATAAAACCTTAAAAAAAATGGATGTTGATTTAGAAGAAGTAATTACATTAGGTTCCAATATTATTCGATGGATTAACGTTGGGGTAGTAATTCCATTATTCAATTGGCTGGGAAAATATATTGGTAATTATGGTATCATTATACTATTGGTAACTATAATTATTAAAATTGTACTTTTCCCATTTACTTACAAGTCCTATTTGTCAACAGCTAAAATGAAAGCATTAAAACCTGAGGTTGATAAACTGGCTGAAAAATTTCCAAAGTCGGAAGATGCCATGAAAAAACAACAGGCAACCATGGCTCTTTATAAGAAAGTTGGCGTTAGTCCATTGGGAGGGTGTTTGCCTTTGTTATTTCAAATGCCCATTTTATTGGCTATGTTTCGCTTTTTCCCCAATTCAATTGAGTTGCGTCAGGAGAGTTTTTTGTGGGCTGATGATCTTTCCACCTATGATGCCGTAATAAATCTACCCTTTACTATTCCTATGGGATTTGGTAATCACATAAGCTTATTCTGTTTGCTTATGACCATTGTGAATGTTGTTTACTTAATGTACAATGATCAAATGAGCATGAGCAATCAAAACATTCCAGGCATGAAATTGATGATGTACATGATGCCGATTATGATGCTTTTCTGGTTCAATAGTTATGCAGCTGCTCTTAGTTATTATTATTTCCTATCGTTGTTAATTACAATTATTCAGACATGGTTAATGCGGAGAGCCGTTAACGACGAAGAGATTCTTGCTAAACTTAAGGCTGCACAAGCCAATAAAAAAATAGCGCCAAAATCAAAATGGCAACAACGCCTTGAAGATATGGCTAAACAAAGAGGATATCAGGCCCCCAAACGATAGTTCAATAAAAAACCCGCACACAGCGGGTTTTTTATTTTATAAATTCGAAACATTTAAATTGCTTAATAATACTCAAATTCTAAAGGTAAGTAAGCATCTGTAATCCAGAGTTATTTCTTAGAAAAACTTTTCTTCAAAGCCACCATTTGAATGGCTGAAAAAGCGGCTTCATCTCCTTTGTTTCCATGCTTTCCACCCGATCTATCTTTAGCTTGTTGAAGGGTATTTGTAGTTAAAACACCAAAAATAAAGGGCTTGTTGTACTTAATATTTAGTTCAACAATACCTTGAGTAGCTCCTTGACATATATAATCAAAATGAGGAGTTTCACCCTGAATTACACAGCCAAGTACAATAATCGCATCTACATCAGTACTTTCTGCAATCAACTGTGCTCCAAGCACTAGTTCAAAGGTTCCTGGAACGCTTTTCCCAACAATATTATCTTCAAGTACCCCAAATTTCAGTAGTGTTTGGTAAGTGCCTTTAAGCAAAGATTCCGTAATTTCTTTATTCCATTCCGCAACTACAATTCCAAATTTCATTGAAGAAGCGTCAGTAATGGTATTCATTTCGAAATCACTTAGATTTTTTAATAATGTAGCCATTGTGATTGGATTAAAAAAAAATACCAAAAACATCCGTTATTGGTATTTTCAAGGTTAGTATAGTTTCGTTTTATTTTTCAAGTGCCAATTTTGCTCGGGCTATAAATTTTTCTGCTGACCTGCCCTCTTGCGATTGTGCATAATCAGTCTTAATTTTTTCGTAAAGCGAAATAGCTTTTTTATAATTACCTTCTTCTTCATAAAGCAATGCCGCTTTATTCAAGTAAATAGGAGTAGTAAATGAATTAGGAGTTGCATTGGCAGCTTTCTCATAATGCGAAATTGCTTCACTGAATTTATCTTTTTCAGCATAAGCATCACCAATTGCTCCTTGTGCAATGGCACTAACCATAATATCATCGGAACTAAATTTCTTTAAATAGGTTATTGCCTCATCATAATTGCCTAAATGCAAATAGCAAATGCCGGCATAGTATTTTGCCAGATTAGCTGATTTAGTAACTCCATAATCATTAATAATATCAAGAAAACCAAAATAGTTGCCATCGCCATTTAATGCTAAGTTGAATGAGTCTTTTTGAAAATATTGTTCTGCAACAAACATATACGATTGAGCCACTTCCTCTTTTGGTTCGGCATAAAACTTATAGAATGCCAAATAAGCCGCAACTACAAGCAAAACACCTAAAACTACAAAAGTTAATGTTTTCTGGTTATCTTCAATAAATTGTTCTGATTTGGTTAACGCACTTTCAAATCCCTCAAGGTTTGCATCCTGTTTAATATCATTATTTTTTGACATACTTCAATTTTTATTTTTCTAAAATTCTTGGCAAAAATAGTCCTTTTTATCATTTATTGAAATATTCTTATAAAATAGTTTTTTGAATCCTAATTAACCCGCTTTATTCATACCTGAGCATTGCGAAAGGTGTGAATGTGCGATG
>DYQV01000050.1 GCA_020719105.1 Rikenella microfusus | reverse complement strand
CGACAAGTATTGGGTTTAAGGTCTCAAGTATAAACATAATTCAACAAAAAGAATCTTAAATTGAATATTACCCAAATTGAGCGTTTTGCAGCTACAAGAAGTTGGCGATTTTCACCACTATACTTCATACGAAGAACGAATGTTTGATTAACCACAGAACTGTCATACGAAGCACTGCACCCGCCAATTTTTTGTAGGTGCTGTTATGCCCAGTGCTTCTTTCCATCGTGGTCGTTTTGTCCCTTTACTTTAGTGCTTTTACTTTGTCTAACGTGATGATTTGGTTACTCTCAATAACCTTTACTGTTGGTGGTTCGGAAAACTTGAATGTTTTTAACTCGTCAATTAAATCATTGAAGTCGTTGCTTGTCGCTACAATAACGTTGTCAAGCCCGATAACGTCTCCACTTTTAATTTTTGCTTTTACGCTTTTTGCTTCATTGGCTTCAAGTGTCACCAAATAACTCAATGCTTTTCTGTGAACATATTTTAAAGCAATTGCTTCAAGGTCGGCTTGTTTATAGCGTTCACGCAAACTTGTCTTTGCAGAAATACAAATTGGTCCTCTTTCTGCGGAGTAAAACATAAGGTCGTAAATTACATTTGGAACAAATGCAACTTTCGCACTCATATACAAAGGCAAAATATTTTCTCTTACGAAAAGTGTTGCCAAAATATATTCAAATATTTTCCCGTTCAAATTGTTATTTTCTTCGGGATGTTTCTGAAAGGCTTCCCAATATGTCGTGATATAATCCGAAGGCTTTTTATATTTTACGGTCATAAAACTTGGAAATAAGCTATCAAAAACCACTTCCGCTTTATTGTCTTTACCAACCGTAATTCCTAATTGATTTAGTTTGTTCATTTGTCTAAAATAAGTGCTAATATTTTTGTTGCTGTCGCCTGAATTGCAGGCACGGCAACGGAGTTGCCGAATTGTTTGTAAGCTGATGCGTCAGCAACAGGAATTACATATTTGTCGGGAAAGCCTTGTAACCTTGCCCATTCTCTCGGTGTCATTTTTCTAATTCCCTCTCTGTTTACTGTCCCTTTTATATGAGTTGTTGGAGTATAATCTGTAATTCTGTGGTCGTAAACCAAGTTTCTTTCTCGTCCCATGCCGCCTACTACAATTGCATTTGCAATGCCCTCGTCTGGGATAATTTCGTAACCAAATCCGTTTCCTTTTCCTTCGTGTCGAGCCTTGTGATTTACAAGTGTCTGCACATATTGAGTTGATAAAAAATATTTTGTTGCAGGAACTTTCTTTTCTTTTATGTCGGCAAATTTTACTTTTTTCTTTGTTGGTTTTGGATATTCAAATTCTTTAACACCTGTGTCTTTGCGGAAACCAACGATGTAAATTCTCTCTCTGTTTTGTGGAACGCCAAATTCTTTTGCGTTTATTACTTGTGGTTCGGGAACGAAATAATTAAGGTCATTGCGTAAAACATTCAAGATTGTTTCTAATGTTTTGCCTTTGTCGTGGCTTCTTAAACCTTTTACATTTTCAAGGAAAATGGCTTTTGGTTTATGCTTTTTAATTATTTCTGCAACGTCAAAAAATAATGTTCCTCTTGTGTCGTCAAAGCCACCACGCTTACCAGCAATTGAAAATGCTTGGCACGGAAAACCTGCACATAAAACATCAAAGTCGTCTGGGATATAATCTTTTACTTGTGGTTTTGTAATGTCTCCAAATGGAATTTCGCCAAAGTTTGCTCGGTAAGTTTTTTGGGCTTCTTTGTCCCACTCACTTGTAAATACACACTTTCCACCAAGGTTTTGCATTGCAAGTCGGAAGCCTCCGATACCTGCAAAAAGGTCTATAAATTTGAATGTGTAATTGTCAGGGGTTGGAAACGGCACGTTTTCAACTTCAAAAAGTAGTTGTTGGAGTGCTTCTTTAGCAACCATTGAAACATTTTCGTCTTGCTCTTTATATTCAACGTATTCTTTTAAGATTTTCAAGGCATCTTTTTTATAGTGCTTTGAAACTCCATTATGAATGTTGTGCAAATAGTGAGTTAATACAGCTTTCTTGTCGGCTTTTGGCTCAACAAGTCGTATTTGAAAGCGTTTGCCGTCAAACTCGTCTATGCTTATTTTCTCTTTTGTTTTCATTGCTTTTTTATTCAAAATTCAAGTCGCAAGTTCGCAAATAAATTACTAATAAAGTCCTTTTTGTGTTCCGAATTTTCAACAGTCTATACAGTCGGGTGGCGGGTGGGCTTTGGTCTTTTTTGTCGTCCGATGTCAGCTCAAATTTTGATGGTTTGCACTGTCACCATAGCATTGGGCATAACGATTTGCTACCACAAATCTGATCAATCGTTTAGTTAGCAATTCCCCCCTATAATCCCCCAAGGGGGATACTTCCTACGTAGCAGCATTGCAAGTCCTCCTTTAATCCCGCTGGTCGTGAAATCGCTGCGCTAAGTTGAGGGATTCCGATAGCAATCGGAACGAAGGACGGAGGGTGCAAAACCTCAACTAAACGGCATTGCATTATAGACCCTCTCAATTAGTTCTTAAAAAGAAGCTCTTATTTGTTTATCCATTTAGCCATTTTTCCACCTCATTTAGCTGCAATGCAGGGATTTCCAATTTGTTTTTTTTGCGGAACCCATTCAAATTCTGATGAATTTGAGTAGCTTTTTCCTCCTTTAATTTAGCTACCGAAGTATAACCTGCTTTTATTAGGTGTTCTGCCCATACTTCTGGCACTCCTATATTGACAAAATCTTCGGGACCATCGACTTTGGCTTTCTTTTCAGGTCTCATTTGAGGGAAGAACAATACATCTTGTATGCTTTCCTGTCCCGTCATGAACATCGTCAACCTATCTATACCTATTCCCATTCCAGATGTTGGAGGCATACCATATTCCAGAGCACGTACAAAGTCAAGATCAATGAACATGGCTTCGTCGTCGCCTTTTTCCGAAAGTTTCATTTGGTCCTGAAACCTTCCCAGTTGGTCAATGGGATCGTTCAATTCGGTATAAGCGTTGCAAAGTTCCTTGCCATTCACCATCAGCTCGAAACGCTCGGTAAGTTCCGGATTGCTGCGGTGGCGTTTGCATAGCGGCGACATTTCAATGGGATAATCAGTAATAAAGGTAGGTTGAATCAGGTAATGTTCACATTTTGAGCCAAACAATTCATCTATCATTTTCCCTTTACCAAAAGTAGCATCCACTTCTACATGCAAGTCTTTGCAAGTTTTCCGCAGTTGATCCTCGTTCATTCCGGTAATATCGATGCCCGTACGCTCTTTAATGGCATCGGTCATGGTAAGGCGCCGGTAAGGGGCTTTGAAATCAATTTCGTTATTTCCTACTTTCACTTTGGTATGGCCGTGCAATGCCATGGCCACACGCTCCAGCATTTGTTCAGTGAATTCCATCATCCAGAAATAATCTTTGTAGGCTACATATATTTCCATTACGGTAAATTCCGGATTATGGGTCCGGTCCATTCCTTCGTTGCGGAAGTCTTTGGCAAATTCATACACCCCATCGAACCCGCCAACAATAAGGCGTTTCAGGTACAATTCGTTGGCAACCCGCAGATATAGGGGTATATTTAAGGCGTTGTGATGGGTTGTAAACGGACGGGCAGCAGCACCACCCGGGATAGCCTGCAATATGGGGGTTTCAACTTCCAGATAACCTTGTTCGTTAAACATCTGGCGCATGGTGTTTATAATTTTTGCCCTTTTTATAAATACCTCTTTCACTTGGGGATTTACCACCAAGTCAACATAACGCTGACGATACCGTTGTTCCGGATCGGTAAAAGCATCGTATAAAACCCCATCTTTTTCTTTTACAACGGGCAAAACCCGTAACGATTTGCTTAACAGGGTGAACTCTTTTATATGTAAACTTTTTTCACCGGTTTGAGTAACGAATGCGTATCCTTTAACACCAATAAAATCGCCAATATCAAGATGTTTTTTAAATACTTCATTATATAGGGTTTTATCTTCACCGGGACAAATTTCGTCGCGGTTAAAATAGAGCTGAATTCTTCCTTTTTCGTCCATCAGTTCGGCAAATGAAGCCTTACCCATAATCCTGCGGCTCATCACCCGACCAGCCATGCTAACATTCTGAAAATTGCCCTTTTCGGGATCAAATACTTCACGGATATCATGCGATGTAGCGTTAACTTCATATCCGGCTTGGGGATAGGGTTCAATACCCATATCTCGTAAGTCGGTTAATGAATTCCGTCGTATAATTTCCTGTTCGCTCAAGTCTGTTGTGCTCATATATAATGGTAATTAGGCGTTTAAATATTTGAATAAAATTTGTGCAAAGATATAATTTTCAGGGAAAGTAATTCATTATCCCACATGAGGTTTCTTTTCAATAAATTATGCAGGGCAACCGCATTTAGAAATAAAAACAAAAACAGTTCACGAATTACACGAATTTTCACAAAAAAACTAGTAAAATCAACTTTAATTGATTTTAAATTAGCCCGCTTTATTCATACCTGAGCATAGCGAAAGGCATGAATGTGCGACGGGTATTGGGTTGCAAAGCGGGAACCGAACAAAGTGAGCTCACGCAAGTAAACCCCTCCCGATTTTACATCGGGATAGCTATTCCCAAAATTGGGAGTTTTTATTTCCCCAATTTTGAGGATTAGCTTTATCGTCAGGATTATTCAAGAATAATCCGGGTTAGTGCTCATTAGTGTAATTCGTGGATAAAGTATTTTGTTTTATAAACGAATGTTTTAAATGCAGTTGCCTTGATAAATTATGTTTCCTTTTAACTAAGTGATTTGAAAATTATTATCTTTATAAATCCATTGTAAGACCAAAAATAGTCAATATGAATTACTTCTTTACCTTTGTAATATTTATTAGCTGTATAGTTAAATTATTTAGCCAATCAACCCTTGATAGCTTAATTACTGATTTAGATACTAATAAAACGGATGTGCATGCCATTGATTTGTATTACCAGATTGCCGAACAATTTCAAAAATCGGATAATAGTAAATCTATTTTTTATTCCGAAAAAGGACTGATTCTTTCTACTGCAATAAAAGATAGCAATCGAATGGCTCAAGGTCTCATATTAACAGGGAAATCCTTATCAATAATGGGTTTGTATAGCGCTGCCATGAATAAATATACCGAATGCCATATTATTGTAACAAAAACCCATGATACCCTGCTAATGGCCAATTTATTCAAAAATATGGGAAGCGTTCATTGGTTTCTAAAAGATTATAATTCCGCATTGAAGTACTATAAAGAAGCATTGACTTTATCAAAAAGCACACAAAGCAATTTATACAAATCGGGACTACTTTTTAATATTGGCTTATCATATAATAACCTAAATGAAGTAGATTCCGGATTCTTGTACATGGATACCGCCTTAATTTTAGCGTATCAAGCTAAGGATTCAACTATGATAAGCCATATTTTAATTCATAAAGGGGGTTGCTTGCTAAAACAGGAGCTTCAAAATGAAGCAGATTCCCATTTTAAAAAAGCAATCAAATTCGAAAAGAAAGCCTCGTCAAATATGAATTCGCTACTTTATAGCGATTTGGCTCTATTGTCCATCAAAAGAAATGAACTTAACAAGGTGCCGAATTATTTATCCATTTCAAAAGAGTATGCCACTAAGAGTAAATCATTATTTGCTACCAAACAATATCTTGAAACCCGGTTGCAATACGATTCCATAACCCAGAATTACAAATCGGCTTATGAAAATCTGAAAAACCTGATGCAAATGAAGGATAGCCTTTCAGCCAGTGATTATCATGATAAAATTACAAGCTTTCAAACCCGGTTTGATTTAAGGCAGCGGGAATCCGAAATTAAAATACTCAAATCGGAAAACGAAGTTTATTATTTAAAAACCCAACAAAACAAACTTTGGCTTGGTATTATGGGTTTGGTATTTTTATTTGCCCTAATTATTATTATTGTTACAATAAATTCCAATCGTATAAAAAATAGCGCTATTGAGGAATTAAATGAACTTAATATTGAACTTAGAGCGCATAAGGAAGAAATGACGGCCTTGAATGCAGAACTATCAATGAATCAAGAGGAGTTGTATGAAAAAAACAAACATTTGGAAAGCACCATTTCACAACTTAAAGCAGCACAGAACCAACTCATCCAATCGGAGAAAATTGCCAGTATTGGTATTCTTGCCAGAGGAGTTGCCCATGAACTCATAAATCCGCTGAATTTTATTAACGGTGGAATATCCATATTGCAGGAGGCCCAGGATGAAGATACCCAATTACAGGAGAAAACAGCATTCCCTTTACAGATGATGAATGAAGGGATTGATAGGGCTGTGAATATTGTGAAACAGTTAAGTACATTTGTAGATCAGGGAAATACCAAGCCACAGCCAACCGATATTAATCAGGTAATTAAAAGTACGCTGAGTTTTCTTCAACATAAAATTGATATGGAAACCAAAATAGTTGAAGATTATGCTGAAATCGGTGAATTTCAGTGTTTCCCTGGTAAAATTCATTCCATTATGTTTCAATTGCTTATGAATGCTTTGGATGAATTAAAAGGAATAACTACCCCTAAAATATTAAAAATAAGCACTTCTGTAATAACCAGAAGTAACATTGAATATATTGAAATAAAGCTTTGGAATTCAGGAAGCCAAATTAGTGATGAAAACCTTCCAAAACTATTCGATCCATTTTTTACAACAAAAGATGCCAATAAAGGAACCGGACTTGGCCTCACCTTGGTTTATAATTTGGTTAAAGAATTACAGGGTACTATTGCCGCTTGTAATTCTAATATTGGGGTGTTGTTTACCGTTACAATTCCCATAGTTTTGCAATAGTACATCAACTCTATACCTGATTTAAATCTGTTTTTTGTATAAGCCATCATAGCTTTTCAAACCTAACTTTTGCGAAAAACCTCCGTTTAACCTATTATCAGATTCACCTAACCTATTTAGAATTATTATGAAAAAACAATGGCGTCGGATTCAATTTCTATTCAAAGCTGCCACCCTTAAAAGGTTGTTTACCAAGAACAGCGAAAATCCGTTAAAAATCGCCTTAGCTATATCACTGGGGGTTTTTATAGGTATTTTGCCAATTTGGGGTGTAATGCTACTTTTAGGAATTGCCTCTGCTCATTTATTGAAACTCAACAAACTCTTGGTTTTATTGGCAACTAACATTCATTTTACACCCTTATTTCCAATTATTGCTTTTTTCTGCCTAAAAATTGGATTTCTGGTAACAGGAAACGATTTTGGTTTTCCGCCGATGAATGAAATTAATTTAGAACTCTTGCGTTCCTATTTTTGGTTTTATGTAATTGGTAGTTTACCCATTGCTTTAATCACCGCCTCAATAACTGGCCTAATTACCTTTGCATCCATCCATGCTTATAAATATCTCAGAGTCTCCCGTTAGCTGTCTGAAAACAGTTCCTTTTATATCCGGTTTTAAATACACCGTAACAGTTTTTGCTACCTTTGCCCCTCAAATAATTTTGGATAAATTTCATGGAATCAACTGGCAAAAACCTCATACTGCGCAAGCCGGAATGGCTTAAAATAAAAATTCCGAAAGCCCATGTTCACAAAGCTATAAATGGATTAATAGTAAGTAACCGATTGCACACCATTTGTGAAAGTGGAAATTGCCCCAATTCAGGAGATTGCTGGAGTCGTGGTACTGCTACCTTTATGATTTTGGGCGATATATGTACCCGTTCCTGTAAATTTTGTAACGTAAAAACAGGCAAACCGATGCCCATTGAAAAAGATGAACCTAAAAAAGTAGCTGCCAGCATAAAAGAATTGGGACTTAAACATTGTGTAATTACGTCCGTTGATAGAGACGATTTACCCGATGGAGGCGCCTCCGTTTGGGTAGAAACTATTTTTGAAATAAAGCGCATAAACCCCGGAATAACTATTGAAGTGCTAATTCCCGATTTCAACAACCGAAAAGAACTTATTCAGCAGATAATAGATGCCAAACCTGAAGTAATATCGCACAACTTAGAAACCGTGGAACGTTTAACACCACAAGTGCGCAGCCGGGCAAAATACACTACAAGCTTATCAGTAATTGAAAAAATCGCCAAATCAGGATTGGTTTCTAAATCAGGAATTATGTTAGGGCTGGGTGAAACTGAACCGGAAATAGTGCAAACCATGGATGATTTAAGAGCTATCCACTGCAAGGTATTAACCATCGGACAATATTTGCAACCAACCCGAAATCATCATCCGGTGATGGAATATATTCAACCCGATGTTTTTGCCAACTATGAAAAAATTGGACTTGAAAAAGGTTTTACATTCGTTGAAAGCAGCCCTTTGGTTCGTTCATCGTATAAAGCCGACCGACACGTAAACGCATAAATGTATTTTGTGAATTTTCAATCCTTTGGAATTTAAAGTATTAAGAAAAACTAAAATGAGAAAAGTATTATTTCAAGATTTAGGTATCATTGAATACAAACAAGCCTGGGATTATCAGGAAGAACGCTTTAACAAAGTGATGCAAGGTAAACTAACTAAAAACCTACAACCCAATTACCTGTTGTTTTGTGAGCATCCGCATGTATTCACATTGGGAAAAAGTGGCGAAGAAGAAAACTTTTTAATCAATCGGGATTTTCTGAAACAGATTAATGCCACTTATTTTCAGACCAACCGGGGTGGCGACATTACGTACCATGGCCCCGGACAATTGGTAGGATATCCAATTCTTGACCTGGAACAATTTGGCGTAGCTTTAAAAGACTACATTTTTAAACTAGAGGAGGCAATAATACTTACTCTTGCTGAATATGGCATTCAAGGGAATCATTATAAAGGGGCTACCGGTGTTTGGCTCGATACGGATGTACCTCACAAAACCCGCAAAATTTGTGCTATTGGGGTAAAGGCCAGCCGTTTTGTTACCATGCATGGTTTTGCACTCAATGTGAATACCAACCTAAACTACTTTACTTACATCAATCCCTGCGGTTTTACCGATAAAGGAGTAACATCAATGGAAAAAGAATTGGGCTATACCATCCCTTTTGATGATATAAAAGAAAAAGCGAAAAAAAATATTTCCAAAGTATTTGGCATGGAGTTAGTTGACTGACAAAACCATTTATATCTGCAATTTCTTGATAAGTAATCCATCATTCTTAGCATAAGAATTGTTAAATTCGCTCCATTGGAATAGAACTTCAAGAATTAACCCGCTTTATTCATACCTGAGCACAGCGAAAGGTGTGAATGTGCGATGGGTATTGGGTTGCAAAGCGGAAAACCCCGATTTAGCTACACCCAAAATTGGGAGTTTTTATTTTCCCAATTTTGAGGAATAGCTTAATCGTCAGGATTATTAATGAATAATCCGGGTTAATAATCCTTAACCGGATTTATGCTAAAAGTTGAAGAATTAGATTCAGAGCATTGAATACAAATGAATGAAGCACTGATAAAACAGTATTTAAAGCTCTGCACAACAGATGAAAACGGAACGACTGCCCAAAAAGCAGCATAAAATATACCATCATGCAAAAACAATGGACTATCAAGCCATCGGCTTCCCATGAACAAATTGAAGAACTTGCCCAATCAATTAACGTAAGCAAACCCATTGCTAACCTTCTTATACAGCGTGGTATTTCAAGCTTCGATGGTGCTAAAAATTTTTTCCGCCCCGACTTGAATCAGTTATACGACCCTTTTCTGATGAAGGATATGTCCCTGGCAGTTAGCCGGCTTGAAATAGCCGTTAAAAATCAGGAAACGGTGATGGTATATGGCGATTACGATGTAGATGGAACTACATCAGTCGCTATGGTTTACTCATTTTTGAGAAATAAAATACGGAATCTTCATTATTACATTCCCGATAGATACGGCGAAGGGTATGGAATATCATTCAAAGGAATTGATGCAGCCGAAGAGTTGGGATGCACCCTTATTATTGCACTTGACTGCGGAATTAAAGCCATCCAAAAAGTCGATTATGCCAACCAAAAAGGAATTGACTTTATAATTTGCGATCACCACGAGCCAGGTGATCAACTTCCAGTTGCCATTGCAATTCTTGATCCAAAAAGACCCGACTGTGAGTATCCGTTCAAAGAATTGTCGGCTTGTGGCGTGGGCTTCAAATTTATTCAAGCCTATTCGTTAACTAATGACATTCCTTTTTATAAAATTGAGCATTATCTCGACTTAGTTGTGGTAAGCATTGCTGCCGATATTGTAAAAATTGTGGATGAAAACCGCATTATGGCTTATTACGGTCTCAAACGTCTGAATTCAAAACCACGGATTGGCTTACGGGCCATAATTGAAGTAGCCGGAGCCGAACCTGGGAACTTAAAAATAAATGATCTGGTATTTAAGGTGGCTCCGCGAATTAATGCTGCCGGGCGGATGGAGCAAGGAAAGTACTCGGTTGACTTACTGGTATGTAAAGAAAAAGAACATGCAGCTGCCATGGCAGGCAGAATTGACGGTGACAATACGGAGCGAAAATGGTTCGATACGGATATCACCAAACAGGCATTAGCAATTATGGATGAAAACCCGGTTTATAAAACCCGGAAGTCAACCGTATTGTACAATCCCGAATGGCATAAAGGAGTCATTGGAATAGTCGCCTCCCGGGTAATCGATTGTCATTACAAACCAACCATCATTCTTTCCCGATCGAATGGATTAATTACCGGTTCAGCCCGCTCAGTTCATGGCTTTAACTTGTATCAAGCCATTGAAAAATGCCAACACTTACTTGATAATTTTGGAGGCCACATGTACGCAGCGGGTTTAACGCTAAAGGAAGAAAACATGGATGCCTTTATTGAGTGTTTTGAAAAAGTAGTTTGTGAACAAATTGAACCCGACAGCGAGATTCAGCGTATTGTAGCCGATAGTGAAATCTTGCTTGACGACATAAAACCCCGCTTTTATAAAGTATTGGAACAGTTTGAACCTTTTGGCCCCGGCAATATGACTCCGGTTTTTGTTACCCGCCAAGTTGCAGATACCGGATATGCCCAATGCGTTGGAGCCGACTGTGAGCACCTGAAACTCTACTTAACCGATCCTCAAACAGGAGGTTCCTATTCTGCCATAGCATTTCGCCAGTCGCAACACTTTGAGATGATAAAAAATAAAAAACCATTTGATATTTGTTATAACCTGGAAGAAAACAATTATAAAGGTAAATCAAGCATCCAGCTTAAAATCAGAGATATTTTAACCGATTGATTAACATGCAGTTAATCCAATTATTATACTACTTTTTATTTGCAGTTTTTTTTGTACCTTTGTAACTTCAAATTTTTCACTAATTCAACAACAATAATGAAGTTTTTTATAGTAACACTTAGCCTTACCCTGATTTCATTTTTATCACAAAGTCAGAACCGGTTTTTTAATGGTCCACTGAACCGTTTTAAAGCAACTACTTTTTTAGCCGGTGGCGCCTTTTATTCCTCACCGGTTAATACAGCCAACGACAATGTAGTATTGGGCTCCCACAATAAAAAAATATATTTTTTTAACGATGAGGGTACGCTAATAAATACTTTTAAAGCTAAAGGATGGATTCATGCCACTCCAAAAGTACTCAAAGACAATACCATATCATTGGGTTCGTACGATGGCAATATTTACTTTTTCGATCAACTGGGAAACCTGCTAAGCAAAGTAAAACCAGGCGGTAGTATATTTACCGAGGTAGCTGAAGTTGGAAAAAATAAACTGGTTTTTGGAACCAATAAAGGCGAGATTGTGGTGTACGATAGGCAAAACGAACACTTTAAATACCTTAAAGTAAAAAATTTGGTCCATGGCAGTCCTACAACCCTGTCGAATGGTAATGTGGCCATTGGTTCAAACCACCGGAAATTATACATTATTGACGAAGAGGCCAATGTACTTTCAGAATTTAAAACAAAAGGGTGGATTATGCACTCCAAACCATTGCAATTAGCGAATGGCAATATTATATTTGGGTCGTACGATGATAATTTATACTGCATTACCCCAGAGGGAAATTTGGTGTGGAAATACAAAACCGGAGGAAAAATACATGCCTCACCGGTGCAAGCTGCCGATGGCTCCATAGTATTTGGTTCGTTCGATGGATATGTTTACTTTTTAAATGAATCGGGAACTGAAATTGGCAAATTCCAAACTGGAAAAAAAGTGGTATCAACGGCTGCATTAATCAACGATACTACCATTGTAGTGGGTTCCATTGATAAAAACCTTTACTATTTAACTACCAAAGGCGAGGAATTAGCTCATTTTTATGCTGATGGTAAACTGTTTTCCTCTCCATTAGTGCTAACTAATGGAAATGTTGTTTGTTCCACTATGGATGGTAAGGTTCATTTTGTTTCCATCGAAATAAATGAAAATGAGGCGTCAATTCATGCGATAGCTGCAGAATTAATTACAGTGGATTAGCTCAGGGAAACTTTATTAACCCGGATTATTCATTAATAATCCTGACGATTAAGCTACACCTCAATA
>DYQV01000430.1 GCA_020719105.1 Rikenella microfusus | reverse complement strand
TTAGCAAGAAAGCAAAAAAACATTGACACGGAAACTAAATATTGACAATGGTTTACAAGATGCTTCAGCTTGCAAAAGAGCCGTTTTTTTGCCGACACACCCGTGGATAGTTGTATATTTGTGCTTAATAATAATCATATAAACAGATTTTAGATTAATGGAAATACGAATCTTGAAACCTCGGAAGGCACTAAACAAAGCCTTTCTGAAAGTAAAACCTAACAGGACTGAAATTGAGTGTTTCAAGACTAATTTAATCCAGTTGCTCGACAGGATTAATGACAGCGAATCGGAAGAATTTCATAAAAATCTTGTTTCGGACTTTCTGAAAGATACATACTACAAACAAAATCACTTTATAAATACAAAAGGTCGAAACGACCTAGTAATACATAACACAAACAGTGCCTCCGGCACCGTGGGTGTTATTATTGAAGCTAAGAATCCGGCTAATAAATCGGAAATGCTGAAAGTATTCGCTCCTGAGGATACGAAGGAGCAAATGCTTTCTAAAATCAACGTTAAAGCATTTCAAGAACTGGTTTTGTATTATTTGCGTGAGCGGATTACACTGAAAAATATTGAAATAAAATATCTGATTGCGACCAATATTAACGAATGGTTCATATTTGATGCTTCACTTTTTGATAAATTATTTGCCCAAAACAAAAGCCTTGTAAAACAATTCAATGACTTTGAGGGCGGACGTTTGGCCGACACAAAAACAGATTTTTTCTACAAACAAATAGCTGAACCCTTTATTAATGAGATAAAATACGATATTGAATTTACTTATTTTGATATTCGTGAGTATAATAAACCTCTACAAAACGATGACAGGAAGGATGATAATAAACTCATTGCTTTATTCAAATTACTTTCGCCCGAACATCTTTTAAAACTTCCGTTTGCAAACGACAGCAACAGCCTTGATAAACGTTTTTACGGTGAATTGCTACATATTATTGGATTAATGGAAACCAGAGACGGAAGCAAAAAACTAATTGAGCGGAATAAAGAAGGGGAACGTAATACAGGTTCATTCCTTGAAAATGCAATTATTCAATTAGACAGCCTCGATAAAATTTCTAGGATTGAAAACCCAAACCAATTTGGTGCAAACTTACAAGAACAACTTTTCAATGTTGGACTTGAATTAAGTATTACTTGGATAAATCGTATTTTGTTTTTAAAACTCTTAGAAGCACAATTAATTACTTACCACAAGGGCGACAAGTCCTATGAATTTCTAAGTTTCGATAAAATTAAAGATTACGATGATTTAAACAGCTTGTTTTTTCAAGTACTTGCACGCAAGCAAAACGAACGGAACGAAGATGTAAAAGCAGCGTTTTCAAAAGTACCTTATTTGAACAGTTCGCTTTTTGAACCCACAGAAATTGAGCATACAACCCTTTTTATTAGCAATTTACGCAACGATAAAACTTTGCCGATATATTCACAAACCGTTTTAAAAGACAGCACAGGCAAAAAAAGAACAGGAAATATAAATCCGCTTGAATATCTTTTTGAGTTTCTTAACGCTTATGATTTTACGAGCGAAGGCAGCGAAGAAATACAGGAAGATAACAAAACCCTTATCAATGCTTCGGTTCTTGGATTGATTTTCGAGAAAATTAACGGCTATAAAGATGGTTCTTTTTTTACGCCCGGTTTTATTACCATGTATATGAGTCGTGAAACCATCCGCAAAGCTGTAATTCAGAAATTCAACGAAACCAAAAACTGGAATTGTACCGATATCGATTCGCTTTACGATAAAATTGAAGACCGAAAAGAAGCCAACAGAATAATAAACGATTTAAAAATTTGCGACCCTGCCGTTGGTTCAGGTCACTTTTTAGTTTCGGCTCTCAACGAAATCATTTCTATAAAAAACGACCTTAAAATATTACAGGACAGAGATAGCAAACGCTTAAAAGAATATCATTTTGAAGTGGTAAACGATGAATTGATTGTAACCGACGAAGACGGAGAACTTTTCGAGTATAATCCTACAAATAAAGAAAGCCAACGCATACAGGAAACTTTGTTTCACGAAAAGCAGACCATCATCGAAAACTGTTTGTTTGGCGTTGACATTAACCCCAATTCAGTAAAAATCTGCCGTTTGCGTTTGTGGATTGAACTTTTAAAAAACGCTTATTACAAAAATGAAACGGAACTTGAAACCCTACCCAACATTGACATTAACATAAAATGCGGAAACTCATTAATAAGCCGTTTTGCACTCGATGCCGATTTAAAACAGGCATTGAAAAAAAGTGCGAGCAAATGGACCATTGACAGTTACCGCCTTGCGGTTGACACTTACAGAAACGCACAAAACAAAGAGCAAAAACGTGAAATGGAACGGCTCATAAACGAGATTAAAACCAATTTCCGCAGCGAAATTTCGCAAAACGACCCAAAAGCAAAACGGCTTCGTAATCTTAACGGAGAATTATTTACGCTCACAAACCAAGGTCAGCTTTTTGAACTCTCGAAAAAAGAAAAAGACGAATGGAACGCCAAAGTCGCTAAACTAACCACCGAAACCCAAAAGCTGGAAGCCGAGATTGAAGAAATAAAAAGCAACAAAATTTACGAAAACGCTTTTGAATGGCGGTTCGAGTTTCCCGGAGTA
>DYQV01000429.1 GCA_020719105.1 Rikenella microfusus | reverse complement strand
TATTGAGGTGTAGCTTAATCGTCAGGATTATTAATGAATAATCCGGGTTAGTTTAATTTACATATTCTTCACATTTCAATAATTTTAGCATAACAACATAATTCCCGCTATTAAATAGTTTTGTGTGAAAATACATTTATTAGGAAAAGCTTTAAAATATATACCAGTTTCATGAAACGAAAAAACCTTACTATAAAAAAACTACTTACCATTGGGGCTGTTGTCATTACTCTTGTTTTGTTAATCATGGGAGGTTTAACCAATTATTTGATGCAGGATAGTTTTTTACAGCATCAGTTAATTGCCACCATTCATGATGTACAAAACAGAGAACTTTTAATTCGGAAAGCAGAAAAAGATTTCTTGGCTTATGAAGTCGGTAATCTTGATTTTCATAGAACAGCTAACAGTGTTTTGCTTGACAATATTAAATCAAACCTATCAGAAATCCAGCTTCGTTTGGATGAAATTGAAAGATACAAAACCATAAACTCGTTGCAATTAAATGATCAATTAAAAAGAACTAAAATTGAATTTGAACAATATCAGCTTTTGCTTAACAAAATGGTGAATTTGATATTGGTTAAAGGTTTTAAAGATTATGGCATAGAGGGCAATATGCGGGAACAAATTCATTGGGTTGAAACAGAACTCAAACATATTGACAAACCTCAGTTTACAGTTCTAATGCTCACCTTACGACGTCATGAAAAAGATTATCTTCTGAGGAAAGATTTGGCATACAGGGATAAGTTCGGCAATGAAAATAAAAAGTTTATCCAATTGTTGGAAAATGGAAATAATAATGAACAAGAGTTAATTCCTCATATAATAAAATATCAGGAATTATTTCTGGAACTTATAAAGGCAGATATTCAGTTAGGATTATCACAGGAAAATGGATTAATGTACCAGATAGGAAAAACAATTGAAACGATTGAATCAAACCTTGATTCCATTACAAAGACAGTTGAAAAGGCATCAAACAAGAACATTAATCGGATTGCCTGGAATATCTTCATTCTGATTGCCTTATCATCTGTGGTGATTATATATCTTTTAATCCGTATATCGAGGCATATTGTTCGTTCCATTTCTGATATCAAAACACATGTAACAAGACTTGGACACGGCGAACTGCCTGAAGAGATTCCTATTTATAATAGCGATGAAATTGCTGAAATGAAAGCCTCAATAAATGTCTTGACTCTAAACTTAAAAAATACCCGGGATTTTGCTGAAGCTGTAGGTAATGGGAATTTTGAGAAATCGGTGGATGTTTTTGGCAATGAGGGTGATTTGGGTAAAGCCTTGGTGGAGATGCGGCAAAAATTGTTACAAGTTTCAGGGGAACGTGAAAAGCAAATGAAGGAATCGGAACATAGATTATGGGCCAATGAAGGTTTTAGCCACCTTCATGGAATTTTAGGTTCCAATAAGCAAAATGATGAAGATCATTATTACCGGATAATTTCCAAGTTGGTTTTATACTTAAAAGCCAATCAAGGAACAGTGATGGTTATGGAAGAACGCGAAGGAGAAAATTTGTTGGTTCAAAAAGGGGTGTATGCTTATGACCGGAAACGCTTAAATGAAAAGGAATTGAAAATAGGTGAAGGGTTGATTGGTGCTGTAGCTTTTGAAAAACAAACACTTTATATGACTCATCTACCTGAAAATTATATAAATATTACTTCTGGCCTTGGCGATGCACCGCCCAAAAATCTGGTAATAGTTCCATGTATCATTGAAGATGAATTAATGGGTATTATAGAGTTGGCTTCTTTTTCAACATTTGAACCCTTCCAAATCGAATTTCTGGAACGAGTTGCTGTTGATGTAGCCTCGAACATTAAAAAGAAACAGATAGAAGAAACAACCCGTGATTTGCTTTACAAAACACAAATGCAGGCAAGTGCGTTAGCTGAAAAAGAAGAAGAAATGAGACAAAATCTTGAAGAATTACAGACTACACAAGAAGTTCTTGAGAAACGCGAAAATGAGTTAACTATTGAAATCGAAAACTTAAAATATGAAAACCATCGTCTTATGGCTCAATTAGATTTTGCCCCTACCCTCCAGTAATAGCGTTAAATGCTTTCAAGATTCATCCTTTTACCCTTTTTAATCTTGATTTACTGGCTTTTAGAGGGATGTCTACCAAATCCTCCAGGCATCCCTCTATTATTTGAATACTGAGCAAAGACAGGAAATCGTTGACAATATGAGATTGTGCCGGATTTTTAAAACAATTCTGTTTGACCGGCACGAAAGATCTAAAAAAGATTCGTCTTATCTAATCGCTGTAAACCCGCCATGCTTTATATCGTGGGTTGTGGTTTCGTAATTTATGTTGTTAATATTTTTTCTAATTCCTTTATTTTCAAAATTTTAGTGTTGCTAATTTGTTTGATTTCCAATAAATCGAGATCTCCGGTAACTAAAAAATCAGCGTTGCTATCAATTGCAAGAGTTAATAAAAAATCATCTTTTATGTCTCTGCATTTTTCAATCTGCGATGTTACCTCGATTAAAATTCCAAATTTGTCAATAATATGGGTTAAACGTTGAATATCAGATTTATGAAAGTACTTTTTAAATTTTGGTCTTTCAGTAACTTCCAAGAATTCGCTGTACAATTCATTTGAAA
>DYQV01000428.1 GCA_020719105.1 Rikenella microfusus | reverse complement strand
CGGCTCAAACTTCGCTGTGCTCGTTTGAGCCGAGTGTCATTGATTTCATTACATTTGCAAAAAATACTACTATGACTACTTTTGGAATTATTCCTGCCCGATATGCTTCCACCCGGTTTCCCGGTAAGCCTTTAGTTTCCATCCATGGAAAAACCATGATTCAGCGGGTGTATGAACAGACCCAACTTGCATTAAACCATGTTTGTGTAGCTACCGATGATCAACGCATTGCGGAGCATGTAATTTCATTTGGGGGACATGTTGTAATGACCCATGAAAACCATCAAAGTGGTACTGACCGCTGTGCCGAAGCCGTTTTGAAATTTGAAGTACAAAACCACCTGAAAGCTGATGTAGTTATAAACGTTCAAGGCGATGAACCATTTATCGATCCAAAGCAGATAAGGCAGTTAACTGAATTATTTGACGAGCCGGAAACTGAAATAGCCACACTCATAAAACCCATTACTGACCACGAAGCACTTTTTAATCCCAATAAAGTAAAAGTAGTAATCAGTAAAAAAGGAGAAGCCTTGTATTTCAGCAGGAGCTGCATCCCTTTTATCCGAGGTGCAGAAAAAGAAAACTGGATGGAGAAAAACACCTTTTATCACCATATTGGAATGTACGGCTACCGCAAAAATGTATTGTTCGAATTGTGCGGGTTGGAAAAAGGAACGCTTGAAATGGCTGAATCACTGGAGCAATTGCGTTGGCTTGAAAATGGCTACAAAATAAACACCGCCATTACCCATATTGAAGGATTGAGTGTGGATACCCCAGAAGATTTGGAACTTTTGATTAAAAGTATCAGATAGGTAAAATATCGGCTGTTTAAGTTAAAAACAGTTACCCGTTACAATTTTGGAATCATTCAAAAGATATTGTTGTCAAAAAATCTGAAATTATGTGCTATACAATTCTTATTTCCTAAATTTAATATTAAATTAAGGTTAAATAACTGCTATTTAAAATATTTATACTATTTTTCCTTTTTTTAAACACACCAAAATAACTTATTATTCATTTGATTTTATAAATTTGCAACCAATAAATTATGAAGAAAACTAAAACTACGATTATGAAAAAACTTTTACTTATTATTATTGCATTTGTGGGAACCCTTTTCGGTTCATTTGCACAAACCGACCTTATTATTTCAGAATATGTGGAAGGATGGTCAAACAACAAAGCATTGGAGATATACAATCCTACGAATGGATCCATTGAATTAGATGAATACCGGGTTACCCGATATTCCAACGGAGCTGATGTACCACCTGCTGATAACCAGTGGACAATTAATCTTCCTAGCTTTACTTTAAAACCTTATTCCTCCTATGTAGTTGTGCTGGACAAACGCGACCCTGCAGGAACTGGACAGGAGGCGCCAGTTTGGAAACAATTGCAGGAAAGAGCTGATGTCTTTCTTTGTCCTGTGTACACAACAAGCAAGGCAATGTATTTTAATGGCAATGACGCAGTTGCATTAGAAAAAACAAACGGAACTTTGGTTGACCTTTTTGCTAGATGGGGAGCACCTAATCCTGCACCTGTTTTAGTCGGTGGTTCCACGCTAAGCATTGAGTGCTGGACCGATACATCACCCTATTTTACTGGGTTAGGGGTTGGGATAACGGCTGATCATACTATGGTTAAAAAAGCTAGTATTAATACTGGCGTTATTACTAATCCATCAATTTGGAATCCGCTTGCCGACTGGGATACCTTACCTGCCAATACATTCAGTGGTTTAGGATGGCACAAAAGCAATGTAGCACCAGCAAACGCAACACCTGTATTCGATAAAAATCAATACTTGTATTCAGTTGAAAGCACCTCAGAAAATGGATTGGAAATTGGAACTCTTACAACCACAGATGCAGAAGGAGATGCCATCCGATATTTTATTAATTATGGCAATTTTGTTTATATCAACAATGGAACTGCCGATGTTAGAATTGAGCCTTTTGCCATTGGCAAGACCGATGGAAAACTTACTTTGATTGATAAAACAGGATTGGATCCCACCGTTAAAGATACTTTTGATATAAAAGTAATGGCCACCGATGGTTTCTCGCAAACAAATGAAATATTGGTTCGTGTGTTGGTTGATATTGAAATTGGGGTTTCTGAGAATGAACTCACTCATAGTGTTTCCATATTCCCAAATCCATCCGTCGATAAGCATTTCAATGTTGTTTCAAATAATCTAATTAGCAGCATTTCAGTTACCAATGTTTTAGGACAGGAAATTTTCAACCAAAGAATTGAGAATTCAAATACCGCTTCCATAAATATCCCCAATGCATCCATGGGTGTTTATCAGGTGTTTGTTAAAAATGTTGACGGCACAACCCTTGTTAAAAACATTATTTTTAAATAGATTTTTATCTTTTACCCAAGGAACTTTGCCTCAAAGGCTAAGTTCCTCTTTTTTTTAGCCAATTCGTATTAGTTTACCATTGAATCAGGACCTAATGAGAAGCCACATTTTTTTAACTTCGCTATTATTGTTTTCGTCAATTTCATTATTTGCCCAAAAATTCACGGTCTCGGGAAAAGTTACGGATGCCTCATCCGGTGAATCCCTAATAGGAGTTAACATTCTTTTTAAAGAGGGAGTTGGGATTGTTTCTGACTTTGACGGGAATT
>DYQV01000049.1:6459-12612 GCA_020719105.1 Rikenella microfusus | reverse complement strand
TGTCCGGGTTTTTTTATGCCATAAATTGCTGAACAACCAATAAAGTCATTATTGAAATGAGGAAAATATTGATGGCAATAAAAGCTTCCCTAAAGTTTACCTTCTCAGCGTTTTTATATAAACTTTGGTAAATGTAATACATATAAACTACGGTAAATAAAGCCAATAATACTTTTAACGTGAGCACAAAAACCATGTTAAAAACGGGCAGCAATAATGCAGAAACTCCGGTGGTAAGCATCCAAATAAACGTTATGCTTTTCAGTTGTTTCTGATTCCAGATGGCCGTAACCGAAGGCAAACCGGCTTTGGTATATTCCTGGCCGTATTTCAACAATATCAACCAAAAGTGAGGTATTTGCCAAACAAAGAAAAAAAGTGCCAAAAGAACAATTTTAGGATGCCATAATTCACCTCCGGCCGCCGTCCAACCCATCATGGGAGGCAATGCCCCGCATACACCTCCCGGGATAACGGCAAATGCCGAAATCTTTTTTAGCGGTGTATAAATGGCATTGTACCATATTACATTTATAAATCCTAACAAGGTGGTAATGGGAGTTGTAAAGAACCACAATACTAAAAAACCTAACAACAACAGCACCGAAACACCCAATAAAGCTTGCCGTTCTGAAATTAACCCCATGGGAATTGGGCGTTTGTGGGTACGTGGCATTTTACCATCGACTTGCCGCTCCTGGTATTGGTTCAATGCGGCAACACCGGTAGCTAATAATAAAGTACCAACAAAAACACCCATTAAACTTGAAGAGAAATCGGTACCAAACATAAAATACCCGGCTACCGGCGAAAGGGCCACCGAAAAAGAAAGCTTGAACTTTGTAAGCTCAAGCCAGCTATTTAATAAAAAAGAAGGACTGTTTTTCAAAATGCTATTTTAAGGTTTTCAGGTAATTGGCAACATCGGTTATCTGTTCATCGGTAAGCAGCTTTGTGTAGCTTTGCATTACATTGGCTGGATACCCTTTAACCACTTCGGCATTCGGTTCTTTTATGGAATGTATTAAATATTTTTCATCGGCTATCACTGATTTCTCAACGCCATCAACCAATACGGTTCTCGATGCACCAAAAAGACCTTGAAACGATGGACCCACCAGTTTTGAACCATCCAACGAGTGACAACCGATACAAGCATTTGCCCTTAGTATTTCCAATCCTTTTATGGTACCGGAATCCACCGGGGTAAAATCGGCTAGCCAGATATTAAAATTATCTTGCTTCATTACAATGGCCTTTGCACCCATAAAAGAGTGCCTTAACCCGCAATATTCGGTGCACAGCACTTCATATTCCCCTTCCATCTGCGGAATAAACCACAGATAATTATCCTTTCGGGGTACGGCATCTTCCTTAACCCGAAACGATGGAATGTACAGGCTATGAACCACATCAATGGATGTTAAATTCAGCTTAATGGGTTTATCAATGGGTAAGTATAAATCTTTCGACACTTTGCCGTTTTCGTACTCAAAGTCCCAATCCCACATGTAAGCAATAACCTTTATATTCATGGCATCGTCGGGAACTTCACGCATTTTGGCATACCCCCGGTATCCATAATAGAACATAACCATCACTAAAACCAAAGGCACAACGGTCCAAACAATTTCTAAAGTATTGCTACCTTCTATCTGCGTAGCTTTTGGATTTCTTTTTTTATCGTACCGGATGATGAAATAGACCATAACCCCGGTAATCCCAATTAAAAAGAAAAGCGATATACCAAAAATTACAACAAAGGATCGGTCGACTCCTTCCACCATATTCGATGCCCCTGAAAATATCTGTAAAAAATTCATAGCTAACTGTTTATCTGAATGCGTAATCAAAGAAAGTAATAACAATTATTAAGGTGTATAACAATAAAACACCAAAAACCATATATCGGAAAATAGGCGTTTCATTTTTCAAGTGCATAAACCAAGTAATAACAATACCACCTTTAACACAGGCAATAATTAAAGCAACAGCTACCGTAAAAGCACCCAAATGCAACCCGGTAACGGTAATTGTGACAAAAGTAAGGAATAGCAGCCCTACCAGTACTTTAAGCATGGTACTGTAGGGAGTGATATGATCCTGTTGTTGTTTGTGATTTTCCATATCTTTTAAGTGATTAAATATAATAATGGGAAGAGGAATATCCATATCAAATCCACTAAGTGCCAATACAGCGCTCCATTCTCTAATAATACAAAATTATGAGAATTAATGCTTTCCGAATTAATCTTAACCATGACAACGGTCAGAATGATCATTCCCACTATAATGTGGAACACATGCAGTCCGGTCATGAAATAGTACAAACCAAAAAACAACAGTTCGCCTTGCTCCATTTTCAGCAAGAGCTCAGAACCGGGATAAATGCCTAAATGAATTTTGTGTCCCCATTCAAAGTATTTGTTCACCAAAAATAGGAATGCCATAAAGATGGTAATTCCTACCAACCACAGGGCTAACTTTTTATTCCCTTTTTGAATGGCTGTTATTGACATGGCCGCCGTAGCACTGCTCACTAAAAGAATTACCGTATTCAACGCACCCAAAAAGGCATTTAACTCATGGGCCGCTGTATGAAAATCGGCAGAATATTTATTCCGATAAATGGCATAAACTAAAAAAAGGCCACCAAAAAGGAGCAATTCAGTGAATATGAATATCCACATTCCCATCCTTGATCCAATATCATCTCTATGTTCTTCCATAGGTTTTTTATTTTGTTGAACAATGTCCGTTATTATTTCTTTTCTTTTTATCTCAGTTTTAATCTTCGTTTAATTGCTTTTCTATCAAAGCTTTTAATTCTTCTCTGTTTGGTAAATAAAGCTGATATTGTGAAACAAATAATTGTGAGCTTATATTATGCATGGCATACTTCACTAACAATTCGTCTTTCTCACGGGCAAGTACAATTCCAATCGGTGGATTATCGCTTTCAGTATTTTCTTCATTTTGGAAATACCCAAGATACATGTTCATTTGGCCAATATCTTCATAACCTGCTTCATTCTTTTTAAGGTCAATCAATACAAAGCATTTCAAAATTCTGTGATAAAAAACCAAATCGACATAGTAATTTCTGTTGTTAAGCGTAATTCTGTATTGTCGTCCGATAAATGCAAATCCTTTACCTAATTCAAGTAAAAAGGTCTGCAAACTACTGATTATACGTTCTTCCAGTTCCGTTTCGCTAAAATGATGCGGTTCAGGTATTTGAAGAAATTCCAAAACATACGGTTCCCTGATTATATCTTCGGGCTTTTCTACTATTTGCCCTTTTTGAGCTAGTTGCAATATCTCTTTTTTGTTTTTTGAGGCAGCCAAACGTAAAAACAATGAAGTTTTCTTTTGCCTGATTAATTCTGTAGTGCTCCAATTTTCAAGAATAGCCTGTTTTTCATAAAAGGAGCGTTCCAACGGGTCACTAATTTTTAAAAGTTCAACTAAATGAGTCCAACTCAATTGGTGCGGAAGCTCCGCACCTTTTGGATATTCTATATATAACTGCCTCATTCTTTTAACATTGCTCATACTAAAGCCTTTTCCGTGAAGCAATGAAAGGTCTTTTGACAAGCTTTCAATTAAGTTAGTGCCATATCCGGCACGTTGCTTTCCGTCCTGCTCAAACTCAACAATCTGTTCACCAACTTTCCAGTAGGTTTCAGTTATATGCCTGCTTACAGCAATAACAGCTTTCTGTTTGCCTGAAATGTATGTTTCCGATATTTGCGAAACCAGCTCGTTGTAATTATTTGAGGGAGCTATATCTTTGGCTTTCATAATTTCTACTCATTTTAATTGCGTACACCTATTGATAACTAATCAAACGTATACGGATGCTCGGTTATCGTTGGTATCTCATCGAAATTTTCTACAGGCGGTGGAGTGGGAACTGTCCACTCCAAAGTAACACCACCCCAGGGATTAATTCCCGCCGGGTTCCCATTTTTCCTTGATTTCATTAGATTTACAATCATCATCACAATACCGGTTAGCAGAATAGCTGCACCTATGGAAGAAATCAAATGCCCTGTATGAAATTGGGGCAAATAATCGAAATATCGGCGGGGCATTCCTTGAATACCAATTATAAATTGCGGGAAATAGAGAACATTGAAACCAATAAAAACAATGAGCCAAGCAACATTTGCTTTGAACTCATTATACATTTTACCGAACATTTTGGGCCACCAATAATGGATGGCTGCAAAAAACGAAAAGCCCATACCACCAAAAATAATATAATGAAAATGGGCTACCACAAATGCCGTATCATGAACATGCACATCAGATGCCAATGAACCCAAAACCAATCCGGTTAACCCGCCAATCATAAATAAGAATATGAACGAAGCGGCGTATAAAAACGGGGTCCGCACATCGATGGAACCTTTATACATAGTAGAAACCCAATTGAAAACCTTAATAGCACTTGGTACGGCAACAATAAATGTTAAAAAGGAGAAAAACCATCGAGCAGTTCCGCTCATACCTGAAGTGTACATGTGATGTCCCCAAACAAAGTAACCGACTCCTGCAATGGCTATGCTTGAGAGTGCAATGGCCTTATAACCGAATACAGCTTTCTTAACAAATGTGGGAATGATCTCTGATATTACACCCATAGCAGGCAATATCATAATATAAACTGCCGGGTGCGAATAAATCCAAAACAAATGCTGATATAGAATAGGGTCGCCACCTAACGCCGGATCAAAAAAACCGATCTGGAACCACCGTTCGGCCACAATCATCATCAACGTTATTCCAACAATAGGAGTTGCCAAAACCTGAATCCATGCGGTTGCGTAAAGCGACCATGGAAACAACGGCATCCGGAACCAGGTCATTCCAGGAGCCCTCATGCGGTGAATGGTAACAATGAAATTTAGTCCCGTTAGTATGGATGAAAAACCCAATACAAATGCTGCAAAAACTGCCGGAATTACATTGGTACTGCTATCGGTAGAATAGGGTGCATAAAATGTCCATCCGGTATCGGGTGCCCCGGTTCCTGCAAATTGGGAATAAACAGCCAATAATGCACCAGTCATATAAAGATACCATGAGAAGAGATTCAATTTTGGGAAGGCCACATCGCGGGCACCAATCATAATGGGTAAAAAAAAGTTGCCAAATACAGCTCCCAAACCGGGAATTACCACCATAAAAATCATGATAATTCCATGAACCGTAAATAATCCATTATAGGTTTGGGCATCCATCACCGTTTCACCGGGAGCCGCCAACTCAAGGCGCATCAATCCGCCCAATAACCCGCCCACGAGAAAAAAGGTGGTGATGGAAATTAAATAAAGAATTCCAATCCGTTTGTGATCGGTAGAGAGTATCCAGGCGAAAATCCCCTTTCTCCCTTGGGTATCTTCAATATAATTCAAATGACTTTTTTGGGTTTCCATATAAAGCTATTATTATGTGTGTTTACTTTTTCTTTCGTTTTATAACCAATATCAAGAATAAAACCAGCGCAAAAAAGATGATAATGGTTGCACTGATTTTTGTAATCTGAAGTTTATATTTCTGGCCTTGAGGGTCGTAGCTAAAGCAATATTCCAAAACACGGTTTATGGTTGGCCGCGAAAGACCCTGTGAGGCTTCGGTTATTGCCATCTTGAAATCGAAGGGCAAAAAATAGGTGCCGTACAGATAGCGGGTAAGCTTTCCGTCGGGGCTTACCAACATAATGGCCGAGGGATGCAAATAATCGACTCCTACTTTCTTGACCTTAAACCCAACGGCATTTAAAATGGCATTTACATTAGTGGTATCGCCCACTAGGTAATTCCAGTGCATGCTGTTTGTTTCATTCACATTGGTGGAAAAATTTTTCTTTTTATCGACAGCTTTTGCCGGGGAATCGCCCGGATTGAAGCTTATGGTGACCACATCGTAATGCACTCCCAACACCATATCGGTTTTCCCAACTACATTGTTCAACCCATCCAAGAGCGGGTTGCAAAGCCCTGGGCAATCGAAATACACAAATGATAGCACCGTAGGTTTGTTAATGTAATCGCCCAGCCTTACCAAATCCCCTTTTTCATTATAAAATGTCAGGTTCATGGGAATGGTATCATCTAAATGTTCAAAAAGCCCAACTTCGGGCTG
>DYQV01000049.1:0-6359 GCA_020719105.1 Rikenella microfusus | reverse complement strand
TTGAGTAGTTTCCTTCCCTAAGAAATATATTTTTTTAAGCAATAAAAGAATATATCCAATGGTTCCTAAAACCCCCAGAACAGCCAACGGATAAGCAATGGTGACCCACCACGGCGCTTTACTTACCACATTCCACATAGCCCTTTGCTCGGTTAACGATGGTTTTTGTGTGGCAACTCCCGCCTTAATATCTTTGGTAACCGATGCATCTCCATATTTTTCGCCATCTACGGCTTTGGCGGTAACAACCAAAGTTCCTTCCTTATCACCGGGTAGTTTTTTGGGTTCTTCAAAAACAACTTCCCCTTGTTTATTGGTGGTTTGGTTATCGGCAATTTTCAACAACCCAAAATATCTTTTAGCATAAAGCGATATTTCAACTCCTTCAGCAGGAACTTCTTTCTCTTTGTCTTTACCTATTGCCAAAACCTTAAATTGTTTTAGGTCGGGCAGGTAGTTCAAGGTCAAGGTTACGGCACTTCCTCCAAACGAAGATGCTTCGCCGGGTTTAGACTGAACATATTCTTTATGAAAGGTCCGTATGTAGGATATTACATTCCAAATATCGGCGTTGGCCAAGGTGTTTTTAAAACTCGGCATCAAACCTTTTCCGCTGACAACCTTATAATGCAGCGAACCATCGGTTTGCTTTGAAACCGCTAATGACCCCAAATCTTTTGGAAGCGGGTTCAGTTTGGCCATGTTGTTCTGGTTGGGATCGCCATGGCACGATTTACAGTTTTTAAGGTAAACCTCTTCCCCACTCTTTTGCATCTCTTTAGTGAAAAGTGCAGGAGCTGTTTTTTGTGCTTGGTCGGCAGGTACTTCCCAAACAACTTCTTGAGCCCAGCCGGTAAAGGCCACAAACACTAAAAAAATTGCCAATAATTTATGTATTCTATTCATAGTTGTCAGCTTAATCAAATGAAAGTTTTTCGGGTTCGTGGATGCCTTTTTCGTGTGCGGTTTCCCATATTGGGATAACAGGAAAAAGCTTTGCCAAAACAGAAATAATCATTAAAACCATTATAAAAGAACCAACAGTAATAGCGGTTTCAATCAAGGTTGGTTTGTAAATAATAAAATTTTCAGGAACGTTCTGAATGGGTAAAAAAGGATGCTCCTGAGTTGGCACCACAATTAAATACCGCTTAAACCAAGAACCCAATACCACAAAAATACTGATAACAAGCATTGGACCTGAAGTACGTATTTTTTTGAAAAGCAGCAGAATAATCGGGATTATGAGTCCAAATAGCTGGACACTCCAAAATAGCAAAGCATGTTTGCCGGCAAGCAAGGCGTGCAAATGCACCGCTTCATCGGATTTTAATTTATACCCGGGAACCAAAAATTCGTTGATATTAAAATAGAGATAAACCAACGATACCAGCACCATTATTTTGCCAATTTTATTGAAATGGTCTTCTGTAATGTAATCGTGCAGCTTATAGTTTTTGCGAAAAAAGTACATGGCAATTACCAAACAGGAAATACCGGAAACAAAAGCACCGGAAACAAAATAAGGCCCAAAGATGGTGCTGTCCCATCCTACCCGCGATGTGGCAGCAAACAACCATGAAGTTACGGTGTGTATGGCTAAAGCCACCGGTACAATTAAAATGGCCATTATTTTAATGGAACGGTGAAGGATTTCGTATTGGGCCGGTGTTCCTTTCCAGTTAATGCTCAAAATTTCATACACTTTGCGCAACCATTTTGGCAAAGTTGGGTTCCGCTGCAACATTCCCATATCGGGAATGAGCGGCAAAAAATAAAGCAGTATGCTGATTAATACATAGGTAGTTACCACGGTAACGTCCCATAAAATAGGCGATTGAATGCGGGCATAAAGAAAAACATTGAGCAACCGTTCCGGGCGACCCATGTCGGAAACAATAACCAAACCGGCTACGGCAGCAAATCCAATAGCAATAATCTCTGCAATCCTTGCAATGGGGGTAATCCATTTAGCTCCTGATAAGCCAAGCACGGCTGTTATTAGCATCCCAATTAAACTCGATGCCACAAAAAACACAAAGTTGGCAATGTACATCCCCCACGATACATAATCGCGGATTCCGGCTACACCCAACCCTTCGCGCATCTGAATGTAATAGGCATATAAGCAAGCTACTAAAACCATGGTGAGAAAAGCCATCCAGATATGAAATCTGCGATCAATGCCGATGGGTTTGATCAAATCGTTGGTAATTTTTTGTAACGATTCTTTTTGCTGTTCAATGGTTAATGAATGATCCATATGCTATGATTGGTTATGAATGGTGTTCAGTAGTTAATAAATTCTCGTCGGGAAAAGGAAACAACCGGTTTTTGGGTGGCAAATAATATACCCGCGGTTTGGTGCCTAACTCTTCCATCAATCTATAGCCGGCGTTATCGCGGAGCAAGCCGCTCAAACGGACCGTTTCTTTGGTAGTTCCATTGGTAACGGCATCTTCGTTTTCATCGCCAAAGTAATACACCCCATTCGGACAGGCCGAAACACAATACGGCATTTCCCCAATCCGCAACCGGTCGGCACTGAATAAACATTTTGAGATGGTTCCTTTCCGTTGGGGAACATTCAATTCCACATCGTAAGTAACTTTTCTTTCCAGTTCGGTAGCTTCCTCCTTTTTTCCCTCGGCAACCATCTGGCTGTACCGGGCTTTATTTTCTTCGTATTCCTGTTGTTTCAGCGGTTCTTTCCAATGGAAAATACGGGCTGAATAAGGACAGGCTGCCACACAGAAACGGCAACCGATGCAACGTTCGTTATCAATCAACACAATTCCGTCGGGGCGTTTAAACGTAGCGTCCACCGGGCAAACCGAAACACAAGGCGGATTATCGCAGTGTTGGCAAGGCTTGGGCATAAAATAGGGTGCCGTATTCTCGCTGTCCTGCATTTGCAACACATTAATATGATGTTGTTCCGGTCGCAGTTCATGCGCTCCTTGGCAAGCTTTCATGCATTGGCGGGCATTGCGGCACTTGGCCAAATCAATCACCATCACCCAACGTTTGCCGTGAAGCCCCTCCCTACCTTGATAAGTGAGATTGCTGAGTTTTCCCTGAACAGGAAGTTCATTTCCCTCATCGTCCACCTCAATTAACTGGTGTTCGGCGGTTAACGCTTTTATTTTGGTATCGTGCTTTTTGTTGGTTTCAAACTTGTAACCGGCAAACAGGGCCGCCCCACCCATCACCGTGCCGGAGGCTATCAATCCCATCCGTTGCAAAAAATCGCGGCGCGAGGTGTTGTTGTTCGTTGAATTATCTTCCATGAAAAACTGTTTATTGTAAGCTGATGTGTTTGTACGAATACATAAATGCTTTTATTCCCTTTTTGTTCACTGCATATATAGTTTAGAAACAATCTAAATAAATGGGTTGGTGAAAATACTCTCTTTGACTAAATCAAACAAGAACACCTTGAGATAATCTGCCGACTTCTATTGTCATAGTGAATAGTAATATTCCTTTATCTTATTTGCCATTAATCTTCTACGTTCTAACAAAAAATCTTCATAATGTGTAACATCCATTGAAATAATATTTTCAGGAATACAATTTAGGCTCAAATTTTCCTTTAATGAATTCATATCCATGATATTCCCGAATTTCATTTCTTTTGAATTGCATTGTTCAAAAACAATTCTAAAATATTCATTAGGTGCTTTCTCCCCAACTGATATATTTGTTTGAGTATCAAGATAAGTGTAGTTGGCAATTTGGTTATATTTAGATTTATCTGTAATCCCATTCTTTTGCAAATATCCTTTTGGGAAAATGTGGTGAATATCTCCCAATGTTGTTATTAAATCACGAACTTTTGTGCCATTCATCATTAGAGAATTATCACTGGCATGAACTTGCGAAGCTAAAAATACGTTGTAAAATGGACTGTTAATAGCTGATGTTTCTAAGTCTTGAACCAAACCTATTTCCCAAAATGTATCTGACAAGTTAGAATCCTCCATTTCCTTAAAGTATTCTTTGAACCCTTTCTCTGCAATTCTCCGAATATCCAAATCCATGGCAGATTCTGGTGAGGTTATATATCTGCTTGTCAATGTTGAAAATACATACCACTTAGATATATAATGTTTTATCTGGGTTTTGTCTATTTGATTGTTGCTATTCAAAATAAGATAAAGTGTATATGCAAAATCTAAAGTCATTTGAGAGTTAATCAATTTATTTGAAATAAAACCCGCTGACTTAAGGGCCAGCACAAAGTTTGTGAATGAGAATTCATTCATAAAATCCATTACGCCATCTGTTAGTTTAGCAAATGATGTTTCAGCTATTTCTTCTTTATAATCGCGGGTTTCAAAATCACGACCACCAAGTAAACTCACTAAATCTTTCATTTTTCCCCGACCGAATTTGTACATAAAGGCAACACGTAAAATATCTCCATAACCGGGATCGAAAATTTCCTCTCTATCATCTTTTAACCATTTGATTTTGGAGGCAAATTTAGATTCCATAAAATCTTTGTCTTTCAACATCTCAGAATACCAGTCGGGTTGAACTGCCAAATGAGAAAAATAGTCAATTGATTTGCGCAGCGTGTTGCCTCCATATTTTACATTTGCTGCTATCTTCGACATAGCAAAGTCCGATTGATTAAGTTTAGCACCTTGACTGTTTATTCTAATAAAAATTTCGGTCACTTCATCAATAGTAAGTTCTTTGTCTAATGTAATTACCCCAATTTGACGATTTTTAATACCTATCAAATTATCTAAAATATCATGTAGTTTATCCGAATCTATTTCAGGATTTGATTCACAATATTGAGAAACAAAACTTCCACGTTTAAAATCAGTCTTAAAAATTTCTGCAATATCAACAATCCATTTTTTATCTTTTAATATGGCATTATCCTGAACCTTGAAAACCTCATCTTCATCAATTGCTAATGGATTGAATGATATTTTTATTTTTTTCTTCTCAAAATCCGAATTGATTACTTCAATGCCCATTATTGCTGTCATAAGCGCTGTAACACGCTGCTGCCCATCAATCATTATCTTTTTTCCTTCCGATAATGTCCCATCTTTTAACTTCATGTTTGGGCTTTGAGAAATTATCAAATAACCAGTTGGATAACCTGTATAAAGTGAATCTATCAAATCACGAACTTGTTTTGGTTTCCAAACAAAAGGTCTTTGAATTTCAGGTATAGCTATTTCTCCTGATTTTATAAAATTCAAGATTTGTTCAATTGCAATATTTGATGCATTGTATTTTTCTGCCATAATAATTTAATGTTTCTATTTCAGTTTTTTGTTGTCTAATTAAGTTGACCACATATATCCAATAAATATAGAATTAATTCCTAACAATGCTATGCAAATAGGCAAGGGTTTGTTTATTTTACACATCATTTTATAAAAGATGTGAGAATTTGAGATATGAGAACTTAGCGAAGCGATCTCACGAACAAAGTGAGTATTTGAGACAGCCCATTTAGAATAATAACAACCATGCCCATATATCAGTTACCCGAAGTGCCCATTTTTCCGCACCCCAGCGAAGCCGAACCCGAAGGGTTGTTGGCAGTGGGAGGCGATTTATCGCCCCAGCGGCTCATTGCGGCTTATGCTTCGGGTATTTTTCCTTGGTACAGCCACCCCGACCCCATTCTGTGGTGGTCGCCCGACCCAAGGCTGGTGCTGTTCCCTGAAAAATTCAAGGTATCGAAAAGCCTGAAACAGACCTTGAACAGCGGCAGATACCAAGTTACGGTTGACAAAGCGTTTCCGCAGGTGATTGAGAATTGCCGGAAAGCCCTGCGTGCCGGCCAACCCGGAACCTGGATAACCCAGGAAATAAAAAAGGCATACATTCAATTGCACGATCTGGGTTTTGCCCACTCCATCGAAACCTGGCATGAACAAGAGTTGGTAGGCGGGTTGTATGGCATTTCGTTGGGCAACACCTTTTTTGGGGAATCGATGTTTCACAAAAAAACCGATGCCTCCAAGGTGGCCTTTTACCATTTGACCTTGCTGGCACTGGAATGGGATTTCCGGTTCATCGACTGCCAGGTTACCAACCCTCACTTATTAAGTTTAGGTGCCGAAGAAATTCCCCGCAACGACTTTTTGGATTTGCTCCATGCGGCACTCCAATCCGAAACACGGAAAGGAAAATGGAAAATTGAATTTCAATAAAGCTGTATTTCATGGATCGCCGACATGGCAAAGCCTGTCGGTAAAGCATCCAGAAATGAACATTTTTCGCAAATAATAATACCCTAAAAAATACCGAGCAGAAGCTAGGCAACTATTAGCCCGGATTATTCATTAATAATCCTGACGATTAAGCTACACCTCAATATT
>DYQV01000427.1 GCA_020719105.1 Rikenella microfusus | reverse complement strand
TGCACATTAACCTCTGATTGCCAAATATTCTATATGATTCAGATGCCCAATTATAGGCTTTGAAGATATGGGAAACTTTAGTTATTATGATACTGTTTCAGAATTACAAGGATATGCAGTAGAAATCAGGTATCCCAATGAAACTATTTATCTTTCCAATGAAAAAGTCGAAAACGCTGTGATAATTGCGAAGGTTGTGAGGGAATTTGTTACAATGAAAATGAATATCAAGGTTGATTATAACGATATAATTGACCAATAAAACTAACACAATATCTTGATTTTAGTTTCCATAAATAGTTATTACTTGATCTTTTCTAAGGAATTATAAGTTTCAATCGCTCAAATATTTATCCATTAAACCAATGAGTTTTTTTGTTTTAATGGGTTTGGCAATAAAGTCGTTACAGCCGGCATCGAGGGCTTTCACAACATCGTCGTACATGGCATAGGCTGTTTGGGCAATTATGGGGATTTTTTTATTAAAAGTTCTAATTTCAATAGTGGCATCGTATCCATTCAAACCCGGGAGTTGGATATCCATAAGCACTAAATCGAAATTTTGGCCACTTTTTATCGTTTCAATGGCCTGTAATCCATTGATAGAGCGAGTTAAATCGAGTTCATATTTTTTAAATATTTCAACCAGTAAATCGTAGTTTTCGTTGGTATCTTCCACAATCAGTACTTTTTTACCTTTCCATGTTAAGTGTTCGGTTTCCATTTTTGACTGAAGCAACGATTTTTCAATCATAGCTTTGTGGGTAAAACAAAAGGTAGAACCGGTTCCTGGTGACGATAAACACCAGATGATGCCACCCATGGTTTCTACATTTTTTTGAGCAATGCTTAGTCCCAGTCCGGCATGGTTTTCTTTATTGATTGACACAAACGGGTTAAAGATAAGCTCTGTGTTTTCCGGTTCTATTCCAACACCGGTATCCTTGATAAAAAATACTATTTCATTTTCGTTATAAATGTCGTAACCAATTTCAATTTTACCGTTTACGGTAGCCTCTATAGCATTTTCAAGAAGCAGGAGCAAGGTGTTATTCAATAAAGCTTCGTCGGTAAAAATAGAAATGTCGTGTACCGGAAGAATTATGTTGGCATCTAATTTATTCACCTGAATAAGAGATGTATTGGTTTCAAAAAAGTCTTTTAGTAATTTGTTCACAAATAGATTTCGCGGAGAAAAATTTTCCTGGGCATGACCATATTGAGTCCAATCGGCTATGCGTAAAATAGGTTTCAAACTATTTTCTGCATCGGGGGGTACATTTTGCGATGCACACAGCTTGCTGCACCATTGCCTGAGTTGTTTCGATATGAGAAAATTTTCTTGAATCAGGTTCTGTTTTTCCTCTTTAAGGTTGCGCTCTACTTGCTTAATTTGTGTAATGTCGCGCGATACATTCAATACAGAATCAACCGTTCCATCTTTGGCCAATTCGGGCACCATGTGGGCTTGAAATACTTTAGTTTCTGTTTTTGTTGGTAAGCGGAATTCAAATTTCAACGTCCTTCCGGTGCGGAACACTTCTAAATGCATTTCCTCTAAAAACGATACCAAATCGGATTCCAAATCCAGTTCCAGGTTATTACGTCCTATAAATTGATTGGTTGGGATTCCGGTAAGCGTTTCAAATGTTTGGTTGACATATAAATAAGTTAAGTCCTTATTATAACGGGTTATCAAATCGGGAGAGTTCTCGGCTAGCATCCTGAAATCGGTCTGACTTTTTCGCAAGGCTTGTTCAATTCTTTTGCGGGCGGTAACATCCGAAGTTATTATATAGGTACTTTGCTTACCATCGGTTCTTTTTGATAGGGTATAATTGTTTTTAATACATTTTTCAACCCCCAATTTAGTGCTTATCCAAAATTCAAAGCTGTGAATTCCTTGAGTTGAATACTTCAATTTTTCTTTGAATGCCCTCAAGCGATCTTTTTCAAATTCCAGTGCCAATCCAAATTCATCCATATCACGCAATTCATCTTTGCTGAAACCGGTTATTTGGCAAATGCTTGAATTGATAAACACTTTCTTTTCATCTTCAATAATAACAATGCCTTCGGCAATATTTTCGGCCATTTGCAAAAAGCGATATTCACTTTGACGCAAAGCCTCCACCACTTTTTGCTGGTTACCTATGCTGCGCTGAAAAACGATTAAATGATAGCTGGTACTATCGTTAAAACAATAGATGGTAATTTCAGATGAAATTGCGGTTCCATTTTTATCTTTTACATGTGCCAGAAATATTGCACTTTCAGCAGGAGCAAGCGATGTACTGAATTTATGATATTGCTCCATGGAATTAAAAAGACCTAAATCGACGGGTGACAGATTTATAATTTCTTGTTGGGAATACTTTACTAATTCCACACCACTTTTATTTACTTTTTGAATTATAGGAATGCTGTCTTTCTTGTTGGCAACTATTACAAAAGTTGGCTGTTTTACAGCTTCAAATAAAAAATCGAAACTGAATAACTCAGGGATTTGACTATTCCGCAAACTCAGGTTTTCCTTTTCTAATTCTTCATAAGTCAACATCACTTTTTTATCTTTATTTTCCATAGTTTATTGTGCCTAATTTTTTAATTCTGAAATAACCAAACCTTCGGTTCTTCGGTTCTTAAATAATAACCCCTCATCATACTTAAC
>DYQV01000048.1 GCA_020719105.1 Rikenella microfusus | reverse complement strand
AGTTTCTAAACTCTAAATTCAAATCTCAAATCTCAAATCTCAAATCTCAAATCTCTACCTATTGTCCCAAAGTGGCTACCATAACTGCTTTAATAGTATGCAACCTATTTTCAGCTTGATCGAAAACTAACGAATTGGTTCCTTCAAAAACATCTTCGGTTACTTCCACTCCGTTTTTCATTCCAAAATCTTCTGAAACCTGTTTTCCAACTTTAGTATCTGCATTGTGGTAAGCGGGCAAGCAGTGCATGAATTTCACGTTCGGATGGCCACTTTTTTTCATTATTTCGCTGTTAACCTGATAAGGTTTTAATATTTTAATGCGCTCAGCCCAAACTTCTTTTGGCTCACCCATTGAAACCCAAACATCGGTATGAATGTATTCAGCTCCTTTAACTGCTTCATCCGCTTTATCAGTAATAGTAATTCTGGCTCCCGAAGTTTTGGCAATAGTTTTACATTCCTTAATTAATTGTTCATCGGGCCATAACTCTTTGGGTGCACCAATCCGGACATCCATTCCTAAAATGGCTCCAATTACCAACAGGGAACGGCCCATATTGAAGCGGGCATCGCCTAAGTAGGAGTATGAAATTTTTTCCATCGGGCTGTCAGAATGTTCCATCATGGTGAGCACATCAGCCAACATTTGTGTGGGATGCCATTCATTGGTTAACCCATTCCATACAGGAACACCGGCAAACTGAGCCAGTTCTTCAACAATTTCCTGACCAAACCCGCGATATTCAATGCCATCGTACATCCGGCCAAGAACCCTTGCGGTATCTTTCACCGTTTCTTTATGCCCCATTTGGCTGCCCGATGGCTCAAGATAAGTAACCTGAGCTCCCTGATCGTGAGCGGCAACTTCAAAAGCACAGCGGGTGCGGGTCGAAGTTTTTTCAAAAATTAAGGCAATATTTTTACCTTTTAGTTTTGGTTGTTCGGTACCTGCATATTTCGCATTTTTTAATTCCTTTGAGAGGTTTAAAAGAAATACCAATTCTTCTTTAGTGAAGTCCAGTTCTTTTAAAAAATTTCTGTTTCTTAAATTGAATGCCATAGCTTTATATTTTATATTTTAGTGTTTTATCTAAGGTAAAAATACCACTAATTAGTGTCAATAAAAACTCCAAAAATCAATACTCAAAAATCAAAAAAGAATCAAAACTCAAAATAGAGACATATTTAAAATACTGATTATTAAAAAGATGTGATTTCTCATTCTGTGTTTTGTTATTTGGTTTTTGAATTTTGAAGTTTTCTAATCAGCACTAATTATTCTATTATTCCATGTGCTAATGTACTCATGGGCTAATGAACTAATTATTTATCGTATTTGTGTAAATCAGTTTCGTCGTATTCCATGGTTATTTTGGTGCCAAAGTTTTTGTCCTGCAGTTTTTTCGATTCTGTAATAACAGCTTTTGAACCACCATTTTCAATAAAGTCGAGGCAAGCTTTTATTTTGGGAGCCATACTGCCTTCGCTAAACATGCCTTCAGCCAAATATTTCGTTGTATCGGCATAATCTAAAAACTCCAAAATCTTTTCATTTTCTTTTTTATAATTAGCATAAACATAAGGTACATCGGTTAGAATGTAGTATTCATCTGCCTTTACCTTCTTTGCTACCATGGCAGCAGCTAAATCCTTGTCAATTACGGCATCCAATGGACGAACCCGATTGTCTTCGTCAATATAAACAGGAACGCCACCGCCACCTACAGTAATAACAATATTTCCTTCGCGGGCCATTTTTTCAACCGTATCGGCATTGAAAAAATCAAGTGGCTTTGGTGATGAAACTACGCGACGCCAACCATCTTTTATTTTCACTTCTTCTTTAAAAATCCATCCTTTTTCAGCGGCCAGTTTATCGGCTTCCATTTTATTATAAATTTTTCCGATTCGTTTGGTTGGGTTTTGGAATGCCGGATCGTTTTTGTCAACCACCACTTGCGTAACCAGAGTAATAATATTCCGTTTGATATTGTGTTTCCGCAATACATTGAGCATACAGCGTTCCAGCATAAAACCAATTCCACCTTGTGAATCTGCTACACAAATGTCTAAAGGCATTTGCGGAATGCCATATAATTGTTCTCCAGCATCGTTGCGCATCAATATATTTCCTACTTGAGGGCCATTCCCGTGTGCAAAAATAACACTGTATCCTTCTTTGAAAAGATACACCAGGTTTTCAAAAGTTTCTGTGGCATTATCCTCTTGTTCTTCAATGGTTCCTTTTTGGTCGCCCCGCAGTAAGGCATTTCCGCCTAAAGCTATAACCGCTAATTTATTCATAGTTGTCTAATTTTATATCGAATTTAGTAATTGCAAATCTATACTAAATTTTTTAAGTTAAACGAGATGTAAAGTAGCGATAAAAATGCTTTAAACAGATGAATATTAATTAATTGATTACTTATATTTTATTAAACATGTTTTAAGTGATGACGATTAGTCAAGGGTATTGCAGTTTCAAAAATTTAGAGGCTAAAATCTGGTTAGCAGTATAAAAACAGGGAGACTTTGCATAACTCAAGAGTTTGATTATTAATGGAATACTTTTACGTAAAGTGTTCATTAAAAATTCTAAGATACAAATTTGTTGAACCGATTGATAAATTTTTAACTTTGTAACCATGCGTTCAATCAAAAAAATAAGCATCATAGTAATTTTCCTGTTCGTTAGTCTATCCTCTTGCCAGATTAAATTAGGCAAAAAGGGATTGGATCAGGGAATTATTAAATATCGGATAACATATCTGCAGAGCGAGGCGGATAATCCACTTATTAGTCTTATGCCCACTGATTTGAACATGAGTTTTAAGAACAACTCAGTTTTAATGGAAGTCGAAGGTTGGATGGGTGTTTTTAAATCGTCATTCATCAAGCAATTTGATTTAAACCGCTCGGTGACCGTATTAAAAGTAATGAATAAAAAATACTATGTAATTAATAAAGGTACCGGCGATTTTATGGGTATGAAGGCGTTTGATAGCATTCAAATCACCTTTGATGAGCAGACTAAGACAATTTTGGATTTTCAGTGCAAGCATTGTCAAGTTGTAATACCTGATAAAAAGTTGACTTTTGATGTTTTTTACACCGATGAAATCCGAATTGAGAATCCAAATGCACAAACCCCTTTTCACAACATACCGGGGGTAATGCTCCAATTTCAGATAGTGGCGAACGGAATACCCATGTCTTTAATTGCTTCTGAAATTAATGAATCGGAAGTACTGGATGAGGTTTTCTTTATACCTAAAGGTTATGAAGAAGTTACTCAGGAAACCATTGACAAAATATTTTCTGAATTAATCTAGCCAATCATTTACTTATTTTTTGGTATCACGTCACAGGATTATGATTCTTTATATCTTGTTCGCAGAGTTTTTTCTGTTTTAAATAAATAATACAAACACGTTCCAATTATTGGGCAAACATATTATTTTTGCCTTTTAAAATACCAAACATGGCAAAATCAAAAAGTGCTCCCAAGTCCGAATCAGATAGTAAAGCAGCAAAACTAAACACGTTGGCTAAAGACGAGCGTTTAAAAATATTGCTTGGGTTATTTACCCTATCTTTTTCGGTTTATATGCTTTTTGCTTTTGTCTCCTATTTATTTACCTGGAAAGCCGATCAAAGCCAACTCGATTTGCCGTTCTTTGCTTTCTTTAAGGATGGAACCATTACGGTGGAAAACTGGTCAGGGAAATTGGGAGCCATGATGGCTTATCAGTTTATGCACGATTGGTTTGGTTTGGCATCATTCAGCTTTGTTTTCATTTTTAGTTTATTAGGCATCCGTTTTTTGAATTATCGGTTGTTACCTTTGAGGCAATCGGTAAAATATTCACTCATAATTACTATTTGGTTTTCGTTAGCGTTAGGATATATTTTTCATAAATCGGCTTTTTTACCTGGAGGTGCACATGGCTTTTTTATTAGTACCTGGCTTAATGCTTTAATTGGTAAAATTGGTACCGGAATACTATTGTTTTTATCTCTTTTTGGAATACTTGCTTATACGTTTGATGGTTTTGTGGGTAGAGTTAAAAAGTATATAAAAACATTGTTTGAGGCAAAAGTTATCGACTCTTCTTTAAAAAATGAAGAGGAATTTGTGGGGGACGAACCGTTACAACCCGAATGGAAGAGTACCAAATGGGTACATTCCGAATTACGTGACGGACTTACCGACGAAGTTCAGGAGAAGGTAGTTGCAGACCCCATGGAAGTTGATTCAAATCCGTTTACCGTTGAATACACCACCGAAATTTCTGAAGTTTCCGAAAATAGTAATCCAACTGACATTATTGGCGAGGGAAGTAATTCACTTAATGGTTTTGATAATATTGAAGAAATCAATGTGAAGGTGGTTGATTCCGAAGATTCTGGAACCGGAGAACTGACCGGTGATAAGCCAGAGGGTGAACAAAATTTTACCGATAAAGAAGTGGTGCTGTCCGTTGTTAATGCGGCAACCGATGATGAACCCATGGATGAAATCAGCGGCAAACCATTGGGTGATTATGATCCCACCCTCGATTTATCGAATTATAGATTACCACCCGTTGAATTGTTGGTTGAGCACAATGCTAGTAATGTGAGTGTTTCAGACGACGAACTTCACAGTAATAAAAACAGGATTGTTGAAACACTAGCCAATTACAAAATCCAAATCGATAAAATAAAAGCAATTGTTGGCCCTACCATTACCTTGTATGAAATAGTTCCAGCACCCGGTATTCGCATTTCAAAAATTAAAAACCTTGAAGATGATATTGCTTTAAGTCTGGCAGCATTAGGAATACGTATTATTGCACCAATTCCCGGACGCGGTACCATTGGTATTGAAGTACCCAATTTAAAGCCTGAGGTTGTGGCCATGCGTACCATAATTGCTTCCAAAAAATTTCAGGAATCAACCTATGAATTGCCCATTGCGTTGGGTAAAACCATTTCGAACGAAACATTCGTTGTTGATTTAACCAAAATGCCCCATCTTTTGGTTGCTGGTGCTACTGGGCAAGGAAAGTCAGTGGGTTTGAATGCCATCCTTACCTCGCTATTATACAAAAAACATCCATCGCAATTAAAATTGGTATTGGTCGATCCTAAGAAAGTTGAACTTACCCTTTATGCTAAGCTTGAAAAGCATTTTCTGGCTACATTACCGAATACCGTAGAGGCTATTATTACCGATACCATGAAAGTGGTTAATACGATCAATTCCCTTTGTGTTGAAATGGATTCAAGGTACGATTTGCTTAAAGCAGCCCATGTACGGAATATTAAGGAATACAATACCAAGTTTATCGCCCGTCAGTTGAACCCCGAAAAGGGACATCATTTTCTCCCTTACATTGTTTTAGTTATTGACGAGTTTGCCGATTTGATTATGACCGCCGGTAAAGAAGTGGAGCTTCCAATAGCAAGGCTTGCTCAATTGGCACGGGCCATTGGAATACATCTAATAATTGCTACCCAAAGGCCTACTACCAATATTATAACGGGTTTAATTAAGGCCAATTTTCCGGCTCGTATTGCTTTCAGGGTTACCAGTATGATGGATTCCCGTACCATTCTCGATTCGCCGGGTGCGAACCAACTCATCGGGCGCGGTGATATGCTTATTTCGCAAGGTAGCGACATGGTGCGGCTGCAGTGTGCTTTCATTGATACTCCTGAAATTGAGGCTATTGTTAATTATATCACTAATCAACAGGCCTATCCTACTCCCTATTTTTTGCCTGAATATACCAGCGAAGATACTTCCGACTTGGGTGACATTGATCTTTCAAAACGCGATCCGCTTTTTGATGATGCTGCCCGGATTATTGTGAACAATCAACAAGGCTCCACATCGTTAATTCAACGAAAATTTTCCATTGGATACAATCGTGCCGGCCGCATTATCGATCAACTGGAGGTTGCCGGTATTGTGGGTCCGTTTGAAGGGAGCAAAGCCCGTCAGGTGTTAATAATGGACGAAGTGAGTTTGGAGCATATTTTAAAAAGTTTATAGTTATTTCAGTTGCTAAGAATTAAAAAAAACCTTATGAAGAATGGACTTTTGGTGTATTTAAGTTTTCTGATTTGCTTTACCGCTTATGCGCAAAAAGATGCCGATGCTGAACTTTTATTGAAGGCGGTTGCTGATAAAGCATTGGCATACAAAACCATTCAAACTGATTTTGAATATGTAATTGAAAATGTACAAAATAAATCAGAAGAAACATATCATGGAAGTCTGTTACTGAAAGGCGATAAGTTTCGAATGAGTGCTAATGAAATGGTTACTTATAGTGATGGAAAAACCCGCTGGGTATATCTCGAAGAAAGTAATGAAGTTAATATTTCAAAACAGAATAATTCAGATAACCTTGAAGCCGAAGAACGTTTTTTTAACAATCCCATAAGTTTGTTTACCATTTATAAAAGTGGTTTTAAATACTTGAAATTTGGCACCGAAACAATTGATGGTAAAATTTATCAATTAATTGATTTGTCGCCCGATGATATCAATAAACCGTACTTTAAAATCCGCTGTTGGATTTCTGATTCCAATGATTTATTTATGATTCGGTATTTTCAAAAAGATGGAACCCGGATTTCATTCCAATTCAAGAATTTTAGGACAAATGTTAAAACCAATGACACTGATTTTATTTTTCAGGTTAAAGATTTCCCAGGTGTTGAGGTTATTGATATGAGAGAATAAAAAAGCCGGAGAGTATCCGGCATATCAAAAAATAATATAATAGTTGTACTAAATGTTTTTGATGATATCATCAATGGCGTGTCTTACGTTTTCAAAAGCATTGTTATCTTTTACTACATAATTGGTTGCATTTTCCCTAACAAAGTCATAAACAAGATTTCCATCTCCCTGTCCCGATAAGATGATTACTTTAGCTTGGGGATTGATTGCATGAATTTCCCTCAAAATATCTAACCCATTTTTAGCTTCCTGATTGTCGCTATTCAGATAATAATCAAGTACAATTACATCAGGATTCAAATGCATGTGGTTCAAGCATTCCTCACCCGATTGAAAAGCCACAATATTATAGTCAGGGTTGTCTATAAGTGATTCTTTGAGCATCTCAAGAAAAATAAAGTCATCGTCAACCAGTATGATATTATATTTACCGTTCATAGAATTTTAATTTGGTTAGGATTATGCAAATTTAGTATTAATTGAATTAATTCTTCATTAATTACATGAATTCCGATCTATTTTTTGCAAAAATAATTATCTATTGTAATCTGACAAAAGAAACTATCTTTTGTTTAAGTTCATCTGGATTAAATGGCTTGGTAATATATTCATTCATCCCATTTTTAAAAGCAAGTTCTTTTTCTGTAGTTAAGGCATGAGCAGTAATGCCAATGATTGGAATACTTGAAATGGGCTCAGGCATTTCGTTACGGATAAATTTAGTGGCTTCATGTCCATCCATTACAGGCATCTGAATATCCATTAAAATAGCATGATACATCTTGTTTTTTAGAGCAGCTATTGCTTCTCTGCCATTATCTGCAATATCTACGGTAAAAGGTAAATTCCAGGAATTAATGGTATCTTTTGCCAGTTCCTGATTAATAAGATTATCTTCCACTAAAAGAATATTGTATTGCTTTTCCCCTAGAGTTATTTCCTTTGTATTTTTATCCGATTTTATATATTCTTGAGCAACGGGTGCAGGTGGAATTTCATACCATATTTTAACGGTAAAAGTAGAACCTTGGTTGATTTTGCTTTGCAATTCAACCGTTCCACCTTGAAGTGAAACTAATCGTTTAACTATGGCTAACCCCAAACCAGTGCCACCAAAAATTCGGGCAGTATCTTTTTGTGCTTGATTAAAGCTTTCAAAAATATTTTCCTGTTGTTCTTCTTCTATGCCTATGCCATAGTCTTTAACTGAAAAAATTAATTGACATCTATTCGTTTCAATTTTGCAATTTGCCTCAATAGTAACTACTTGATGATTGTTTGAGAATTTTAGCGCATTGCTGATTAAATTGATCATTATCTGCGATAAACGATAGGGATCCCCTTTAAGAGTTCCCGGAATTAATGGGTCAATATGAATCTCACAGGTAATATTTTTTTCTTCAGCCCTGTAATTGAGGGTCGAAATAGCATGAGTAATAATTTCAAAAGGATGAAATTCAGCATGTTCCAATATCATTTTACCAGCCTCAATTTTTGAAAAATCAAGCAAATCATTGATTATTACTGACAGATTACCGCTGGCTTGAATAATATTATTTAAATAATTACTGTTGAAATTGGTTTGATTGTTTTTATCCATGAGCTTGGTATATCCTATAATTGCATTCAGAGGGGTGCGAATTTCATGACTGATATTTGCTAAAAACTGACTCTTAAAATCGTTATTTTTGTCCGCTTCTTCCTTAGCTTTTATAAGCTTGCTATTGGTTTCCTGTAAATCTTTTTTTTGCAATTCAATTTTTAATTGCTGAATTTTTAGTTGCCCGTTAATTTTCTTTAGTTTAAGTGTGAAGAATAAAATAAAGATAACCAAAGCACTAAGAATCAATGAAAAGGTTAGAAATAGATACTGCATATTTTTTTTCTTATTAGTTTGTAAAGTAATGAATTTATTTTGTTCATTCAATTTTTCAATCTCCAGTTCTTTTTTTTGTACCTGATATTCTATTTCAACTTGAGCCAGTTGCAAGTCCGTCTTATCCTTCATTATCGAATCTTTATACTGCAATGCCTTTTGATATGCTGCCACCGATGCTTTTAAGTTTCCTGTTTTTATATAACTCTCTCCAAGCAGCTTGTAATTATCATGCAAATGATAATGATTATAAGGCATTAACCGATTACTTTTTTCAAAACAAACAATGGCTTTCTCCCAGAACCTTTGTTGGTAAAAATGCAAGCCTTTGTTGTGTTCTAATTGTGCCAAGCCGACGGTTAAACCCATTTCTTGATATAATGTTTCGGCTTTTTCAAATAATTGATCTGCTTTATGGATATCTTTTAATATAGTGGAATAAACAACTCCCATATCGTTGATAGTTTGTGCCCATTCTCTTTTGCTGTCAACCGATTCGAAAATTTTTGCCGCTTCTCCTAAAAGGTCCAGAGCTTTTATGTACAAGTCAGTCTTTAGAAATACGTTGCCAATTCCATATAGTGCAACCGCCTGATCAGAAAGATTCTCTGATGTTTTTGATAATTCCAGTGCCTCATAATAATAATCAAGTGCCAGTTCATATTTTTGCCAATCACAATAAATATCACCCAGAATTATTAGGCTAGCAGGAATTTTATCCAAGGCCTGAATTTCCCTTTTTATTTGTAAACTTTTATTAATATAGAGTATAGCCTGTTTGTAGTTCCCTATTTCTTTGAATAAAATACCTATATTATTGCAACTGGCCGACTCCCCAAATTTATCGCCTTGTATTTGATAGCTTTCAACGGATTGATTAAAACAATCCAATGCTTCCGGGTAGTTGCCTAATTCTTTATAAACTGTACCTAAATTATTGGTAATGTTTGAAATATTCGCCCAATCGTTGTATTTTTTTGCAATTATAAGTGCTTGGTTAAAATTATTCAAAGCCTGCTGGAAATTACCCGAACGGAAGTAAATTATTCCCAAATTGGTTAATGGTAATGTTTGTAACTGCTCATTACCATTATCAATAAAAGTTTTCAATGCCTTTTCAAGGTTTTCAATGGCTTCTTTGTTTTTTCCTTGTGCCTGAAAAAGCATGCTCAGGTTGTTGTATATTTTTGCCTGCCCAACCAAATCATTCGTTTTTTTATATCCTTCCAGTGCAATGTCGTATTCAACCTGAGCTCGGCGGTAATCGCCTTTCCTAAAATAAACAGTTCCAATTAGTTTGTTTAATTCATTGATTTTGTCCGACCTATTAAGGTCATTGGCTAGTTTCTTGGCTTGTGCAAAATAGAATAAAGCACTGTCGAAGGTATTTGCCTGATATTCGGTTCCAATTCCAATCAGAAGTTCTAGTTTTTTGTATCCACTTGCCGGAATCAATAAATTTCTTAGGCTGTCAACATCATTAGCTGCTGATGCCAACAATTCAATAAATAACAAAACAAATGCGAACCCTATTTTTTTCACGTTATTCTGCAATAAAAATGGAGAGGTAATTTTCTAATTCAGGAATTGCTTTTTCCCAATAATTTTTAATCTGGGTTATTAAATCCTGAATTTTTGGTTCATGATTGACGTGGTTTTGCGAAAGTAATTCAATATTTTTTGCATTCTCTTGCTGGCTAAGCATCCCTAAATATCCCAATTTTGGTTTTAACGCATGAGCTTTGTTTCGCAAAACTTCCCATTCCTTAGCATCAAATGATTTTTGAATTTCAATAATTTCGTTAGGAATACTAGCATGACACATCCCAATTATTTTAGCAATTTTTGTAGTATTGTCCTGATAAATCTTTCTTAAATTTTCGGTATTGAAATATTCATAATCTTCAGTGACAAGTTCAATCTGAGGCTTAGTGTCAGTATGTTTTTTGTTTGATTCGTTTGCTGCAATCGTATTATTATTTGGTGCAAACTTTATAATTTTAGCAAATAATTCCTCAGGGTCAAATGGTTTTGATAGGTAATCGTTCATCCCATTTTTAAGGCATTTATCTTTTTCATCTTTTAGTGCATGAGCGGTCATAGCAACAATAGGTGTCTGGTTTTTTGGCTCTGGCAATTCTCTAATTTTTTGTGTTGCCTCATTTCCATCCATTTCTGGCATTTGAATATCCATTAATACCAAATTAAAATGTCCATTTATAACTTTATCGACGGCTATTTTTCCATTTTCAGCTATTTCAATATTTATTTTATTGTTCCAATTCATAATCGTATCATAAGCCATTTGCTGGTTTATAAAATTATCTTCAACTAATAATATGTTCATACAGTTTGAACCACTGCATTCTATCTGATTTTTTTGATTTTCAATTGGGGCACTGTTATTCTCTCCAATATTGGGAACCCGCAGCATGATATAAAAAGTGAAAGCGGTTCCTTTTCCTAATTGACTCTCAACTTCAATTTCGCCCTCTTGGAGCTCAATTAATTGCTTAACAATCGACAAGCCCAATCCGGTTCCACCATATTTACGGGTAGTATCACTCTCACCTTGTGTAAAACTTTGGAAAATATATTTTAATTTTTCAGAGGAGATACCAATGCCGTTATCCTCAATTTTAAAAAGAATTTTAAGATTTTCTCCGGTCATTTTTCCGTTAGTGGCTATTACCCGTATCCATCCTCCTGGATTGGTGAATTTCAGCGAATTCCCAATTAAATTGGAAAGTATTTGGTTCAGACGAACTGGGTCGCCGGTCATGATTTCCGGTATTTCAGGGCTAATGTCAAATTTTAGTTCTATCCCTTTTTCTTGTGACTTTGCTGTCAAAGTGCTTATGGTATGCTTTATCAGGTTTCTAAAATCAAAATCAATTTGCTCTAAGGTTAATTTACCGGATTCTATTTTTGAAAAATCTAAAATATCATTTATCACAACCAATAAATTATTTCCGGACGCTTTTATATTGTCCAGATACCTTTTTTGATTTTCAGTCAACTCTGAGTTTAATAATAGGTTGGTAAATCCTATAATAGCATTTAGTGGGGTGCGTATTTCGTGACTTGTATTGGCTAAAAAAACTTCTTTTAACCGACTGCTTTCCTTAATTTCCTTATTTGCTATTTCAAGTTCTGTTTTATGGTTGTTAATTATTTCCAGTGCTTTTTCAAGTTCTTCATTTTGCTTTTCGTTTTTTAGCAACGCTTTTTGCAATATAATATGATGTTTGCTCGATTTTTTAAAAGCAAGTTCTAAATCATTTTTTTGCGCTTCAATTTCATCAACTTGTTTTAATGCATAATTGCGCTGTTCCTCCATTTCTTTATGTGCATTTTGATGTGCTTTTTCTTTGTTTTTTGAAATCATTTCCTGAAAAACCAAGATAATTCCCATCACCTCATCACCGGCAAATACCGGAGTAAATATTAGATCATGACGTCGCAATAGTTCATTTTCACTTTCTTCAAGTAATTTAAGTGAGATATTTTTTTTGAATTTTAATGCCGATTCAAAATATTTTTCAATGTTTTTAAGTTTTTTTTCTTCCGAAATGTGTTGCCCTATTTTGAATTGGAATTGCAAATGATTTTCCGTTGGTGAAACTGATTGGGAAAGCAGCCTCCCCTCATCTGAAAAAAAGTAAGAGTGAGTAGTTTTTTGGATAATTTCTGTTGCATTAAATTCCTGTTTCTCAGCAGGCTTATGTTTTAAACGAAATATAATGTAGAATAGAAACCCAATTATAACGAATAAAAAAATACAAGTTCCAATTAGCAGCGTTACCATAAATAAATGTTCATTGTGATTTATAATATTTATTCGTGAAATTTAAGAGTTATTAAAGATAATGTCAAACAAATTCCATGAATTTTCAAGATTCATCATGATTCTTATATTTGTACTTAAGTTGAGCGATTTGAGCGCAGCGATAAATTGCTTTACTTATTCGCCGCGGCGAACCGACCTTGAAATTGTTGCAATTGGTTCGTTGGTTTTAAAAACACTTTTAAGTAAACTATTTAGAATTGATGCCGA
>DYQV01000047.1 GCA_020719105.1 Rikenella microfusus | reverse complement strand
AATGCCCATCGCACATTCACACCTTTCGCTGTGCTCAGGTATGAATAAAGCGGGAGAATTACCTCAATTATTTTTTCATTAAAATATTTTCATCAACTCAAATCTCTCAAAAAAATGGCAACCTGGTAATTTAACTATTAATTAATGTAAAGTCAAGATAGAATTATGAACTTGACATTTTTTATTTGAAAAATTATGAAACGACTTATTGCAATTTGGCGGTTATTTCTGCTTATAGGAGTTTCGTTGTTATGGCTTATCGTAGGAACCATTTTATATTGGGTAACGAATCATTCCATAAAAACCAGCCGCTGGGTTGTAAAATCATGGGCAACATGGGTATTGCAGATATTAAAAGTAAAAATCAATTTCTATGGTCAACTTCCTAATATGCAGTCGCTGCTTATGGCAAATCACCGAGGTTATCTTGACATTTTTGTTTTATTATCTATTTTTCCAGAATCAATTGTTGGAAAAAAGGAACTTCTTAAATGGCCAATTATAGGGCAAGCTACCAAATTAGCCCGAATGATATTAGTAGATCGTTCCAATGGAAAAAGTCTTATTGAAACCATGCAAAAAGTGGAACAAGCCCTAAATTCTGGAAATTCTGTCATTATTTTCCCTGAAGGTACTACGGGTAAAGTTCCACTTTCGTTAAAATTTAAGAACGGTGGATTTGCTGTTGCATCAAAAATAGGAATTCAGGTAATTCCATGTGCTATAAGTTATTGCGATATCAATGATGCTTGGATTGGGGATGACTATTTTGTACCTCACTTTTTGAAACAAATGGGGAAAAAACTTACTGAAGTGAATGTTTGGTTTGGAGATGCAAGTTATTCCAGAGATGCCAGAGACCTAAAAACACTAACGCAAAATTCAATTGACCAAATGCTATCAAAATGGAATCGTGTTAATTAATATGCACCCATCATTACTGTAAAATAATTTATTCTCGTTTCACTGCAAAATAATTATCCCAATGAAAGGCTTCCTTAACCTCGAATCAATACTCAAGAGTAACTTAACCTCAATTTTTCATTTGGTTAATCACTCCTTAACATATCATTATAGCATAATCCATATAAGTTACTAACACTAAGACATTTACCAAATTAATATCCATCATTTCCTTCTTTAATGTATTAATGCTTTAATCTTAATTTAATAATTAGTTTATCCTAATTATCAGGATTTTATTTAATTTTGAGATGCAAATACAATTCAAATGGAAATCAAAACTGCCTCACAAAAAAAAACCCTGAATTCGAATAAAAAAAATCCTTTGGAAGAATCATCATTGCATGATATTTACAAAATATTAATTGATGATTATGGTATAGATTTTCAATTTCAAGAAAATGAACTGAAAAATATTCCAAAGAAATCGCCTTTTATTATTGTATCGAACCATCCTTTGAAAGGAATCGACAGTATTTTATTGTTAAAAGTTATTGCCGAGGTAAGGCCAGACATTAAAATTGCCAACGATGTAATTCTTCCCAAATACCCTCTAATTCAAAAGTATTTTATTTTCTCGCAAAATTTTCACCGAACCAAACTTTTGCGAAAAAAATCAATAGATTATTTAAAGCTTGGAAAACCTCTGGGCATATTCCCTGCGGGTGATTTCTCTTTATTTTCTTTATCTACCGATTTAACCATGGATCCCATGTGGAGCCATAAAACGATTCAATTCATCAAATCGGTAAAAGTACCCATTGTACCCGTCTACTTTCAAGTTAAATCTTCCATCATACAATCGCTGCTTCATGGGAATTATTGGTTGATGCCGCTGTTGGCAAAAAGTGAATTAAAAAGTCAAACTCGCAAAATAAGACTTCGCATAGGCGCTCCTATCGATGTTGAAGACCAAATGAATTTCAACAACATCGATCAGTTTGGTCGTTTTTTGCGTTCTAAAGTATATTGTTTAGGTTCATCAATTGAAATACCAAATTTTTTTGCTCCGAGATTTAAAAAACCAAAAAAAGAAGAACCGATTGTTCCACCAATACCTGAAGAACTTCTACGGGTTGAAGTAGAACAAATTAAAGAGAAATATTTATTGTTCGACTCAGGCACTTACAGTGTTATTTGCTGCCCATCAAATAAAATTCCCCTAATGATGCTTGAGATTGGCCGTGAGCGGGAAATTACGTTTCGACAGGTGGGGGAGGGAACCAACCGTTCCATTGATTTGGATGAGTTCGATCTATATTACCAACAATTATTTATTTGGGATAACACAGCGCACTCATTGGTTGGAGCCTACCGAGTTGGAAAGGGTAATGAAATTATGCAACAATTCGGAATTAAAGGATTTTACATTCAAAGTCTGTTCCGAATTCATAACGATGCGGGTACTATTTTAAACCAAACGATCGAACTAGGTCGTTCCTTTATTGTTCAAGCGTATCAAAAACAGCCTTTATCGCTGTTCCTGCTATGGAAAGGAATTCTCTATTTTTTAATAAAAAATCCCGAATACCGTTATTTGATAGGACCCGTAAGTATAAGTAATAATTACAGCAAAGCATCAAAAAGTTTGATTATCAAATTTATGATGGAGAATTTTTTTCATCAGGAACTTGCTTTGCTTTTTAAACCCCGCAATGCATACAAACCGAAATTGAAATACGATATTGATGTATTGGTTGAAAATGCCAAAAGCAATATGACTAAACTCGATTCACTAATTTCGGATATTGAGTTTGAAAATTATAAGGTTCCTGTTTTACTTAAAAAGTACCTGAAATTGAATGGTAGAATTATTGCCTTTAATAGGGATCCTTTATTTAACGATGCCCTCGACGGCTTGATATTTCTTGATTTGCTTGATGTTCCGATCAACACCATTCAAAGTTTATCAAAAGAAATTAACGATGAAACCCTTTTGAATCGGTTTCATCATGAATAATAAAAAACATAGAACAATTACATATTAATTTTATAGTTATGGAACCCAATATTTACAGAGAAAAAAAAACAAAAACAGGATTGTTTTACCACTTGCCCAATCCAGAATTACTTTTTATTGAAAGCCAGAGATTAAGTGATGTGATTTTCACTTATGAATTCTCCAATTTTAATCTTTCGCCGTCGAAAACTGAATTATTGTTTGATGATGACTTTTATAATTCCATGGCTCAGCTATGATTCCTGGCAAGTTTAAAAAGATTTATAATCGAATGGTTTTGATCAGATAGACCCGTTCAAATGCTTCATTAGTTTGTACTGAAAACTCTGTACCTTTTTTTGGGAAATGATTTTTTATTATTAAAAAACAGGGTTGACCGGTTAAATTAAAAAAATGCCACCAAGGCACAAAAACACAAAGGTTCACAAAATTTAATGTGTTGATTATATTATACTTGGTGTTTTTTTGGTGGCTTGGTGTCTTAGTGGCGAAAAGAAAATTGAAAGTACCCCGTATTTTAAGATTAAATGCCAAACCATCTGATCTTATTGGTTTATAAAGGAGGTTATGTTCTTTTTCGGACAACAGTGATTTTAAAATCACTCTTGCAAAATGTTTCAGTAATTAAATGATCGGTTTCAGCACATTATTTGCCAAAATATATCTATATAGTATTATTTGGGAAAAGGCATCGAAAAAGGGTTCCCTGATTTTCAATACTTTCAACTTCAATGGTGCCTTGGTTTAGCTCAACAAAATCTTTACAAAGTTTAAGTCCAATTCCTGAACCTTTTTCTTGCATTATTCCCAATGTGGAAAGCTGATGATTCGGATCGAACAATTTTTTAAGGTTGCCTTTTGGAATGCCTATTCCGGAATCCTTTACGGAAAAGAAAATGGATGATTCCTTTTGGTAGGCTTCAATTGTAATAATTCCGTTGGGGTGGCTATATTTTATGGCATTGGAGAGCAGGTTCCGTATCAAGGTGTTAATCATATCACGATCAGCAAAGAGTTTTAAGCTGGATTCTGCTTCTTTCTTAATTTCAATGTTTTTATAATTGGCTGCTGTTTTCCAGAGTTTCAGGTTTTCATCAATCAGTTCTGTTAAATTAAGTACCTGTGGACGGAACGACATCCGGTTTAACTGTGATTTTGACCACTGCAATAAATTGTCCATTAGGTGAAATGAGTTTTTTGCCGATTCATCGAGTGATTGGATGGCTTTGCCTAGTTTTTCTTTTGGCATTTTATCATAGTTTTCCGAAAGGGTTTCGGCCAAGTTCCGGAACCACCAAAGCGGATTTCTTACCTCGTGGGCTATAATTGAAAAAAAATTATCTTTCTCGTGGTTCACCAAATTTAACTGCTCATTTAACCGGGTAAGTTCACGGTTTTGACGGACAATTTCAGTATTTAACAAAGCCAGTTGTTTATTGGTTTTTTGCTTCGATTGGTATCGAAAATAAAAAATAATAATAATTAAAGTGGTAAATCCCAATACAATCGATATTAATGTTATCAGCCCATTTTTTCGGGATATATCCAACATGTTTATTTCATTTTGTTTCCGGAGCAGTTCATTGGCTTTCTCTTTTTGTTCTATTTCGTAACTATATTCCAATTCGGCAATATGCTTTAATGTTTGTTCGCTTTCAATCTCCATTTTGATATCATAGTAGTTCTTCAGATAATCCAATGCATCGGTGGGACTGCCTTTTCTTTCGTTTATTTGATAAAGTGAATAGTTATTGTCACAAATCTCTTCTTTCATACCGTTCAATGTGGCAATCTGCAAACTCCTTGTGAAGTAATTTTCAGCTTTTACCAACTGATTTTCAATATAATAGGATTGGCCAATAAGGTAATTCGACTGCACAATACCTTTGTCGTATCCCATATCCGTAGCAAGTTTTAAAGCTTTGTTGCAATAATCGCGGGCTTTAAAAAAGTGGTTTTTTTGCAAATATATGGAACCCATATCAAGCAAGGATTTGATGATTCCTTTTTGATAATTTACCTTTTCGGAAAAACGAAGTGCCAGTATAAAATAATTCATGGCAGTATCAGGTATTTTTAAATCGAGATATAATTCTCCGATGTTTTTGTATGATTTACTAATTCCTTCTATATATTTAAGTTGCATCCTTTCGCTTAGTCCCAATTTCAGATAATAAAGACTTTGTTCATAATTACCAATAGCCTGGTATAAGTTTCCCAGATGGTTGTAAACAGTTCCTCTAACCATACGGTTTTGAATGCTGTCAATACGTTTTAGTGCCTGCATGTAGTTCAAAAGGGCTTGGTCGTAATTTCCTATACTCTCGTAATATTTTCCGATGTTTGCTTTTATAGTGGCTATCAACTCCGTCATTTGGCAACGTTGCGCCAATATTAACGATTTATTGAAATACTCCATTGATTTTTCGAAATCGCCCAACGAATGGTGGTATTTGCCAATATAATTTAATGCAGTAGCCTGACCCCGGAAATCATTGTTGATTAAACTCTCTTTTTGAGCTTTCAAAAAATAATTCAGCCCTTTTTCATAGTTCCCCCAGTTGTAATAAATATTTCCTACTTCACAATTGCAGAAAGTTCTAATTGAGTTTTGGTGGTTTTTATCTGAAAATTCAATACACCTATTGAAAAGGTTCAGTGCTGAATCAATATAACCAAGGTTTACCAGTATATATGCCTGATAAAAAAGAAATTCGGCGGAATCGCTCACTGAAAGTCTTGGTTTTTTTGAGGCAAGCCAAAGATTTATCTCGGTGTTTGCCTCCTCTAAATCAGTATTGGAAAGTTGCTTGATAAGCTCCAGCTTCAGTGATTTTTGTGCACTTACAATAAAAGGGGGAATGCTGGCAAATAAATACAGGAAAATGATTAAACGCTTCATATAAAAGACAACTATCCAATTAAACGGTTGGTCACCGCGTAACGGGCCAGATCGGCCGTTGTTTCAAACTCCATTTTTTTCATGATGTTGTTTCGGTGATTGTTAACTGTATTTTTACTGATGGAAAGGTTGCTGGCAATTTCCAACTTCTTCATGCCAGAGGCCAACATGCATAAAATTTGAAATTCACGATCTGAAAGACTATCGTGTCGAGCGTTTTGCGTTGATTTCGGATCAGAAATGTGGTTCATCACCAACTCGATTTGCTCCCGCGTATGGAATTTTTTTCCTTGGGCAACCGAGCGGATAGCCTGAAGCAATAAATCGGGCGCCGATTCTTTATTAATAAACGCATCAGCTCCCTTTTTAAACATCCTAAGGGCAAAACTCCGGTCGCTGTTCATGGTAAAAACTATTACCGGAAGCTTTGGATACAATGATTTTATTTGCTCAAGAACCTCAAAAGCATCGGTCTCAGGCATGGTAATATCCAGTATCACTACATCATAACTTTGGTTCTTCAATTGCTCCAAAAGTTCAGCTCCGTTACGGCATTCGGCAGCCAAAACCATATCAGAAGTAGTATCAAAGATAAATTGCAACCCTGTGCGCACTACGGCATGATCATCGGCAATGATTATCTGAAGCATTGAAAAGTTAAGTTGGTATTCCTGTTTAAAACAACGGCAAGTTGATGATTAAAATAGCATTTTACATTACCGAATTGTTAAGTCAATTTTAAATACTCGCCGGTTTGTTAAGCCAATCCTAATTTTATTCAAACTATTGATATTTTAAAATATTTATGTATTTGTAATACAATTAGTTGCACTGATATAGTTAAAATGACTAGTGCTTTGTTTCATTTTTAACTATTGGTTGCCGAAAACCGGGTATCTAATTTTGCACCTAAATAAAAAAACTAAAATTGAACAACTATGAAAAAATCTTTACTTATCTTTTCAGTAATGCTAATAAGCATTTTTACATTCGGCCAGAATGTAAAATTAGTGGTTCCCGTTGTAAAAACCGGGGAAACTCAAATTTATGTTGAAGACGATAATGATGTGGTAATTGATTCCATTATCGTAAGCATTTCAAGCGATGACGCCGAACAGGAAAACGATGAAATGGATACATTGATGGATGATGACATTGATGCCGGCTGGGAAGGTGCCGATGGCGACGCAAATATTTTAACTGCTGGCCTTCGTTTTCAAAACATCACCATCCCTCACGGTGCAACCATTGATTCCGCTTTTATTGTAATTACATCGCACGAGCCAAAAACAGTGGAAGATGTTGCAAAACTTACCATTTATGCCGATGCAGCCAATAATGCTCCTTCTTTTACAATGGATAGTTTACTATCTGATAGGACCGCTACTGCTGCTTCAGTGAAATGGGAAGTTGCTGAAACCTGGGGATTATGGAGCAATCATCAATCTCCTGATGTAAAAAATATAGTTCAGGAAATTATTGACCGTTCCGGTTGGACCTTAGGTAATTCTATTGCTTTTATTATTAAAGGCGAAAACCAGGGAGTTACTGAATTTGAAAATGCCCGTGAATGGGAATCATTCGAAAACATTGCCGATCCTGAAGAAGGAGGTGATGGTGCAAACCACGCTGAACGTGTTCCCAAACTGGTAATCTATTATACTGCACCCAATTACACCTTGGTTGTTCCCATAGTAAAAACAGGGGAAACTCAAATTTATGTTGAAGACGATAATGATGTGGTAATTGATTCCATTATAGTAAGCATTTCGACCGATGATGCCGAACAGGAAAACGATGAAATGGATACATTGATTGACGACGATATTGATGCGGGTTGGGAAGGTGCCGATGGCAATGCAAATATCCTAACAGCCGGATTACGTTTCCAAAGTGTTACCATTCCTAAAGGAGCTATTATTGAAACCGCTTATATTGAGGTAACTTCGCACGAGCCTAAAACAGTGGAAGATGTTGCAAAACTGACTATTTCGGCTGAAGCTACCGACAATGCAGCTACTTTTACAATGGAAAACTTAATTACTGCCCGCACTAAAACTACGGCTTCGGTAAAATGGGACGTAGCTGAAACATGGGGATTATGGACTACCCAGAATAGTCCTGAATTAAAAAGCATTGTTCAAGAAATTGTTAGCCGTTCCGGCTGGGTTTCCGGTAATGCAATAGCTTTTATTGTGAATAGCGAAAACCAAGGAGTTACTGAGTTTGAAAACGCCCGTGAATGGGAATCGTTTGAAAATATTGCCGACCCCGAAGAAGGTGGCGACGGTGCAAACCATGCTGAACGTGTTCCTAAATTATACGTAACCTTTACATTTGTTACTGATGTTCAAGAATTCACTAAACAAACTTTAGCGCAAGTTAAAATATACCCAAATCCTGCAAAATCAACAGTTAATGTGAAACTTAACCAAGAAGGAATGGCAACAGCAACTATTTACAATCAATTAGGAATGATGGTGAATCAGGTTGTATTGAGTGATACAAAAGGAACTATTGATGTACAAGATTTACCAATGGGATTATATTATCTGCAAATAAACCAAAATGGCCAGGTTACATCACAAAAATTAATCATTGAGTAATTAATTTTTGTAAAGCCACCATTTAGCTTTTAAAACTTTGTAAAATTCTGTGTCTTTCTTTGGGAAATTCTGTTAGAAATTAAATTATTCTTCAAAGTTTCTCAAAAGGACACGGATTTTCACAACGAATCTTTAATTCCTATTAAATGACATATCATTTTAAAATCCGGGGTCTTTTTGCTTTGACCCTATTGCTACTTTTCTCAATAAATACAATGGCCCAATACAAATTATCAGGAAAAGTATTGGATGAAAAAGGAGAGCCGCTTACGGGAGCCAATGTATTTATAAGTGGCACAACACAGGGTGCTTCAACAAAAATTGATGGGACCTTTTTATTGGAACCTATCTCAAAAAAAGAGGTGGAAGTAAAAGTGACTTTTCTGGGCTATGAAAATTACACCCAGCAACTGGATTTGGGAAAAACAAAAAATATAAATATAAGGTTACAGCTTTCATCTCAAGATATTGAGCAAGTTGAAGTAACGGCAGTAACCGAAGGTCAGACCAAAGCTTTAATCAGTCAGGAAAAAGCAGAAAACATTATGAATATTGTATCTGCTGAGCAAATTGAAAGATTTCCGGATATAAATGCTGCTGAAGCCATGCAGCGTATTACCGGAATAACGTTGCGGCGCGATCAGGGCGAAGGAAAATTTATTCAACTCAGGGGTACACCACCCGAATTTACTAACTTCAATATCAATGGGGAACAAATCCCTTCTCCACAAGGCGGAGTGCGCTATGTGGGTATGGACATTATTTCGGCCGACCAGATAGAAACCATTGAGGTTACCAAAGTGTTAACTCCCGATATGGACGGCGATGGCATTGCCGGATCGGTGAATATTGTTACCAAGAAAGCAAAAAGCGAGGTTCCCGAAATAAAAGCAAATGTTTCGGCAGGATATAGTGAACTGCGTGGAACCCCCAATTACAACATGCAACTGTCGTATGGGGCGCGGAAGAACAAATTTGGGTTTCAGATGAATGCCAGTTATTACCAAAACGAGCAAGGTTCCGATAATGTGGAAGCAAAATTTGTAAAAGGACCATTCTGGGGAAACCAGGACGACAGCGTAAATAACTATAATGTAATGTATCAGGAGTATCAATTACGCTATTATGAAACCCTGCGCAAACGTACCGGGTTAAGTGCAACGTTGGATTACGAATTCAGTAAAAAACATACTATTTATTTAAAGGGAATGTTTAATCAGTTTTCGGATGAACAAACCCGTAGTAGAAAAATTTACGATCTTGAGGATGCCGTGGACATCAATAATTACTTATACGGTAGTGTAATCCACGATGTAAAATACCGCACTCAAAAACAGCAAGTGAACACCTTAAATTTTGGAGGGGAAAACGACCTAGGCTTTTTAAAACTGGATTATGAATTGGCTTATGCTTTAGCAAAAGAAGAAACCCCCGATCGGCTGGAAGCTTCATTTGATAACCCCGGGCAGGCTTTGGTTACCAGACTTGACAGAGACGGTACCACTTTCCCAAAACCGGTATTTGACCATCCTGTGCATGATTCCATTGCCAATGATTATGCAAACTATAAATTCAATGGGTTAAAACTTACGGAAAGTGATGTGAATGATGAAAACTTAACGGCAAAGATAAATATAGAAGTTCCAATAAGAGTTGCTTTTTTGCCTGGCAACGGGTTCTTTAAACTTGGGGGGAAAGTACGACAGAAAAACAAATCGAAAGATGAAGAAGTAAAATCTTTTTCAAGCTATGATCCCGATTGGTTCGATTTTATTTATCCTTCCACACGCCCCCGGCAAACACTGAATCTTGTTGATATTTCTTCTGGGGTAAAAACAACCAACTTGCTAAATCAGGGATATGTGGTGGAACAAATACCCGACCCAAATAAAATGATTGATTTTTATAACTTTAATGCTCTCTTTTTTTACTATGGCGATAAATACGATACCGAATCGCGCGAAGAATCGCTTCTGGCAGATTATACAGCTAGGGAACTAATTAATAGCTATTATGCCATGGTGCAATATGAATTTTCTAAACTTACCCTTATTGGTGGAGTTAGAATTGAAAATACCCATGTAGATTATAAAGGCAATAGCGTTATGAAAAATAGCAGGGGGTATTATGACACCTCTTATGTTGTATCTGACGATAGAAACCACAATTTTATTTTACCTAATTTTCAAATAAAATACTCACCAATCGATAGGCTTAACATAAGGGGTGCTTATACATCTTCGTTTGCAAGACCTAATTTTGAGGATGTTTTGCCCATTCGTGAAGAGGATCGAAATGACATTAAATATGGTAACCCCGATTTACAATACCCTTTTTCAAAAAACATCGATATCATGGTTGAAAAATACCTTAGTCACGATGGAATAATTTCGGCTGGATTGTACTATAAAAAAATTGACAATTTTATCATACCCTACCGGATACATGCTTTCGATAAGGGAATAGGTGGTTATGTTGATATCGAATCACCCATTAATGGTAAGGAAGCCGATGTTTTTGGAGTGGAATTTCAGGGTCAGTTTAAATTTACATTTTTGGAAGAAACATCTTTACCCGGATTTATATCCAATTTTGGAATCTATTCCAATTATGCGTTAACCTATTCCGATGCGATAATGAATAAGCGTTACCCTGCAAATTTCTCCTCCGACACCATTGATATGAGCAATGGTGGCATTAATTCATTCATGAATATCGACGAAGAAGAACACATCAATCTACCAGGACAATCGAAACATGCCCTGAACCTGGCACTTTTTTACGAAGGGAAAAAGTTTTATGCCAAACTTTCGGCCAATTTTCATGATAACTATTTGGAGCAAGCCGGCAATGATGCCGATTTGGACGAATATGTAGATAAAGCCTGGCATCTGGATTTTACTTCATCGTATGCCATCAATAAACATTTAAAATGTTTTGTGGATGTAATGAATATACTTAACACCCCAAAAACCATGTTTTTAGGCTCAACAAATTACTTACAGATGCAGGAATATTACTCCTGGTGGGGCCGTGTGGGAGTGAAACTGAATTTTTAACTAAAACCAACTATAAAATGAAACAACTATTTCTATTCTTTGCAATCGCAATTTTGATAGCCTCGTGCAACACAACCAAACTGGAACAATCGGTAACAGTGAATATTTACGATACAATCTTTCAGGCAGCGGCACTTTTTGAAACAACTCCGGTGCAATCGCAGTTAGATGATGATGCCGCTGACGACCCATCAATCTGGTACAACTCCGAAAACCCTAAGGACAGTCGAATTATTGGAACTGATAAAAAGCAGGGCATTTGTATTTATAACCTTAATGGACAGGAGCTATTCTTTTATCCGGTAGGTAGGGTAAACAACATTGATGTGCGTTACAACTTTAACCTAAATGGCCATTTAATTGATATAGTTGGGGCGAGCAACCGCACCACAAATGCTATTGATCTTTTTATGGTGAATCGCGATTCTGGAACTATTATTCGCATCAATTCCCGCCTTTTAGTGTCAGAAGTTGATGAAGTTTATGGATTCTGTTTTTACCACGACATACAAATTAACAAACACTATGCATTTGTAAACGGGAAAAATGGAATTTTAGAACAGTGGGAGCTTTTTGCCACGGAAGAAAACCTTATTGATGGCAAAATTGTGCGTACCATGCGCGTAGGTTCGCAACCCGAAGGTATGGTAGCCGACGATGAATTGGGAAACTTATTTGTTGGTGAGGAAGACAAGGGGATATGGAAATTCAGCGCCAAATCAACCGAAGATAGTACCCGGATATTGGTTGCCGAAAGCGATACGCTAAACCGGAATATTGCATTTGATATAGAAGGTATAACCATCTATTATGCAGCCGACGGTCAAGGCTATTTGATAGGTTCGAGTCAAGGAAATAATAGTTATGCCGTTTATAGCCGTTCGGGAAATAACGCGTATTTAGGAAGTTTTTCAGTCATCGATAGCACGGTGGACGGCTCTGAGGAAACCGATGGGATTGATGTAATAAATGTAAGCTTAGGCTCCGATTTTCCTCAAGGTTTTTTTATTGCTCAGGATGGATATAATTATGATGGGGATTCTTTATCGACCCAAAACTTTAAATTGGTTCCTTGGGAACGGATTGCAATGGCCTTTAAACCAAACTTGATGATTGACACCACTTATAAACATTTTTAGAGGTCGGTAGTTAACCCGCTTTATTCATACCTGAGCATTGCGAAAGGTGTGAATGTGCGATG